>DATJAA010000235.1:0-13178 GCA_035516815.1 Acidimicrobiia bacterium
GGTCGACGCCTTCGGGGATCTGTCCGCGGAATTGGAGATCGAGGCAGCCGGGCACGATCACCGGGTCGAACGTCGGGTTGGGGATGAACTGGTTCAGCTTGCCGGCGATGAGGATCTCGGTGTGCGAACCGTCCTGCACGACGCGCACGCCGCGATGCCGGTATGCGCGGTCGAGGTGACGCGTGAACGCGTCGATGGACTCGTAGTAGTGGTTGTCGGCGTCGACCGGGCGCAACTCGTCGGACATGGCAGCCCCCTTGATACTCCGCGACGTTAGTCTGCACCTCGAAAGATATCTAGATGTTTGGTACGCTCCGGGAATGCGGGCTGTGCCCCCCGAAAGAGCGACAACGCTGCGCTGCAGCAGCTACTGACGAGAGGGGACGCGTCGGTGACTCGTGCCATTGACGGCTTGGTGAACGTTGACTTCGCCGACCGGCCCATGCCGGAATGGATGGTTCGCGTCAAGGAGGACTACTTCAAAGCCGGTGAAGCGTTCTTCAAGAGCCCGGAGCTGAACGAACTGTTGGACAACATGGACGCGAACGGCGTCGAGCGCGCGATCCTCATGACGAATGTCAACGCCAGCGAGGGTCGCGCACTCGCGTTCGTCGACGCGCGGCCCGATCGTTTCGCCCTTGCAGTCGGCGGCTTCAACCTCCTGAAGCCGATGCCGACGGTACGCTCGCTCGAGTCGTACGTGCTCGACCACCCCGCCGCATACGCGGTGGTCGGACCGAGCTTCTGGGGCGACGGTATGTACCCACCGACCGACCCCGTCTACTACCCGCTGTACGTGAAGTGTTGCGAGCTCGGTCTGCCGTTGTGCATGAACATGGGCATCCCGGGTCCACCGCTGCCCGCGGAGCCGCAGAACCCGATCCATCTCGATCGGGTGTGTTACCGCTTCCCGGAACTGAAGTTGTGCATGATCCACGGCGCGGATCCCTGGTGGGACACCGCGATCCGATTGATGCTCAAGTACCGCAACCTGCGGCTCATGACATCCGCGTGGTCGCCGAAGCGCCTGCCGGAATCGCTACTGCACTACATGTCGACGCGCGGCAAGGACCGAGTGTTGTTCGCGAGCGACTACCCGGTCCTCTCGATGGAACGGTGCCTCGGCGAGGTCGCGGCGCTCGAGCTTTCCGACGACATCAAGCAGGCGTGGCTGTATGACAATGCGAACGAGTTCTTCTTCGGTGAGTGAGACGACAGCGAGGCGACCGGAGGGAAGCGGAGCGTGGACTCGACCCGTGAAGTGAACGGAGGCTGCGTGGCTGCCGCCAAGCGCAACGAGACGCGGACCCGTGAGAAGCCGCAGCAGATCGCCGACGAGCTGCGCTCACTCATCGTCTCCGGCAAGCTCTCAGAGGGCGACTCGTTGGGTCATGAACCCGATCTCGTCGAGCGGTTCGGTGTGTCGCGGCCGTCGCTGCGCGAGGCGCTGCGGATCCTCGAGGCCGAAGGCCTCGTCTCCGTCGTCCGTGGCGTGCGCGGCGGGGTCGTCGTGCACGAACCGGACGGTCGCGTGGCCGCGCGCACCGCGGCGCTCCTGCTGCAAGCGCGCAACGTCCCGCTCGCCGATGTGTTCGAGGCGCGTGCGATGCTCGAGTCCATTGCCGCCCGGGAGATCGCGGCCGCGCGCGGTCGCCGCACGGCGATCAAGGAGCTGCGGGCCTTGATCCACGAGGAGGATGTGGTCACCGAGGATCCCGAGAAGTTCGAGAGTGCCAGCGCCGCGTTCCACCAAAGGCTCGTCGCGCTCGCCGGAAACCAGACGCTCGACATCGTCGCGGAGATGTTGACCGAGATCGTCGCGCGTGCGGTCACCGCGGTCAGCCGGTCGGGCGATGTCGTCGGTTCGCCCGCGGTGCGGCGCCGGGGCATCCGCTCGCAGCAACGGCTCCTCGAGCTGCTCGAAGCGGGCGACGGCGCGGCGGCCGAGGAGCACTGGCGCGCGCACATGCAGGTGGTCGGGCGGGTCATGCTCGGCCAGGAGGCGTCGACGGTGGTCGACCTCCTGCACCATTACTGACGAGACGAAGCCGCGATCACTGCAACGGTGCGATGACGTTCGCACCGAATTCGGCGAGCGTCCCGGGCGCTACGGCGCGATTCCGATTCGCGCGACCGGTTCGGCGGGTGCCTGGCGGCGGTGCAGCGCGCGCTCCAGCGAGTGCAGGAGCACGTTGCGGATCTCGCGCGGGTCGATGAGCTCATCGATCCCGAACGACCTCGCGGTGCGGTACGACGCCTGCACCTCCTGCGTGCGCAGCATTGCGGCCTCGTCGTCGTCCGAGCCTCTCGCCGCGCTCATCGCGGACGCGCCCATCGCGCCCATCGTCACGCCGGGGAACGCGAAAACCGCCGATTGTCCGTCGAAGGGGATCATCCCCATCACCATCGAACCGAAGCCGTACGCCTTGCGGAGTGTCACCTCGAACTTCGGCGAGGTCGCGAGCGTCTGGGCGACGTACATGCGCGCGCCTTTGCGCAGGATGGCCTCGTGTTCCGACTTGCTCCCGGGGAGAACACCCGGGTTGTCGGAGAGGAACACGAGCGGCACGTGGAACGAGTCGGCGACCGTGATGAAGTGCGCGGCCTTCTCGGCGCCGTCGGCGTCGATCGAGCCCGCGAGCGCCTGCGGCTGGTTCGCGACGACCGCAACCGGATGACCGCCGAGCCGGCACAGCGCGGTGATGATCGGGCGTCCGAATTCCGGCTGGACCTCGAAGCGGGAGCCGGCGTCGAACACGACATCGATCACCTGGTGCATGTCGTAGACGCGCCGGCCGTTGCGGGGAACGATGTCGAGGATCTCGGCCACGAGACGCGGCCCGTCGTCGCCACCGGAGACATGCGGCGGATACGACCATGCCGAGGTCGGGAAGTAGCGAAGATACGAACGCACCAGGTCGAGCGCGCCGTGGTCGTCGTCGGCCCCGTTGTGGATGAGGCCGCTCTTGAGCGCAACCCGCGGCCCGCCGAGATCCTCCTTGGTGATCTGCTCGCCCATCGACTCGAACACGACCGGCGGACCGGCCGTGAAGATCGACGCGTGACGGCTCATGACCGCGAAGTCCGACACCGGCGCGACGAGCGCACCGTGCCCGGCGGACGCGCCGAGCACGGCAGTGACCATCGGTACGCGGCCGGAGCACCGCGCCTGGGCGAGCATGTCGGTCGGCGTGGGTGCGACCTGGCCGCGTCCCTCGGCCCGGTACCCGGCGCCCTCGAGCATCATGATCAGCGGAACGCGATCGGTCCCGGCGATCTCGGCGACGCGATGGCGTTTCGCGTTGGCGGCGGCGCTGATCGTGCCGGCCTTCACCGTGAAGTCCTCGGCGGCGACCATCACCGGACGGCCGTCGATGTTTCCCGAACCCATGACGACCGCGTCGGCCGGCGCGTCGGAACCGCCGACGAGCGTGCCGAGCTCCTGGAACGATCCGTCGTCGAGCAGGTAGGCGATGCGCGCACGGGCATCGAGCTTCCCGGCGTCGCGGTGCTTACGCAGCCGCTCGTCACCGCCCATCGCGCGCGAGGTCTCGCGACGGTGCGCGAGGTCCTCGAGGACCTCGTCCCAACCGTCGGGATCCTTCTCTTTGCCCATCAGCGTCCTTTGAACGTCGGGGGTCGGCGCTCCACGTACGCGAGCAGCGCTTCGCGCAGGTCGTCGGTCTGCGTGTTGACGCTCTGCGCCAACGTCTCGATCTCGAGCGCCTGCGCGAGCGAGAGCGTCGAGACGTTGTCGAGCTCGCGCTTCGTCGAAGACAGGGCGATCGGCGGACCGGCCGCGATCGTGTCGACGAGCTCCTGCACCACCTCGTCGAGCTCGACTGCCGGCACGACGGCGTTGACGAGACCCATTTCGAGTGCTTCGGGACCGCTGATCATCTTCGCGGTGAACGCGAGCTCCTTCGCCTTGTGCACACCGATTCGCTGGCGCATCAGCCACGACGTGCCGAAGTCGAGGCTGAGCCCGCGCTTCGCGAAGATCGCAGAGAACCGGGCGCGCTCGGAGCACCACGTGAGGTCAGCTGCGAGCGCGAGGCCGAGGCCCGCGCCGACGCACAGCCCGTCGACCTTCGCCACCACCGGCACCGGACAGCCGTGAATCGCGAGCACGGCGTCGCCGAGCACGCGCATCGCATCGACCATGGGCGCGAACTTCCCGGAGCCGCCGCCTCCATCGCCTTCGCCGCCCCCGCCGAGATCGGCACCTGTGCAGAAGTCGCCGTTGGCGCCGGTAAGGACGATGGCGCGCACGCCGGACCAGCTCAGGTCGCGGAAGGTCGCGCCGAGCGCGACCCACATGTCGCCGGTACAGGCGTTCTTCGACGCGGGCCGATCGAGCGTGACAGTCGCGATGTGGTCCGTTCGTTCGACGCGGACATTCGAATGGTGCGGCTGCATGCCCGCGGTTCTACTCGTTCCGTTCATCGGCGCGCTTTCGTGACCGTCTATATATCTATAGGTTTGTTACCCTGGCGGTCAAACGAGGAGCCTCGGAGCCGAGATGCAGATCGATGAAGCCGCTCGGGTGTTCACCGATGCGGGCGCCTACGCGGACGAGCCCCGCTTCCATGCTGCATGCGCACTGTTGCGACGGAAGGCACCTGTTCCGCTCGTCGAGGTCGAGGGCTTCAGGCCGTTCTGGGCGGTCACGAAGCACGACGACGTCCTCGAGATCGAGCGGCAGCCGGAGATGTGGCTGAGTGCACCGAGGCCTGCGCTCGGGCTCGAGGGGAGCGGCCTCGGCGATGCCGAAGACGTCCCGGTTCGCACGCTGGTGCAGATGGATGCGCCCGATCATCCCGTATACCGGAGGATCAGCTCCGACTGGTTCAAGCCGCGGAGCATCACCCGCCTCGCCGATCGATCGGCCGAGCTCGCGCGGCGCTTCGTCGATCACATGGACGAACTGAACGGAGCGTGCGACTTCGTCACGGACGTCGCGATGCACTACCCGCTGTACGTCATCTTGTCGTTGATCGGGCTTCCCGAAGACGACTTCCCGCGCATGCTGAAGCTCACGCAGGAACTCTTCGGGGCATCCGACCCGGAGCTGCGCCGCGACGACGATCCGGACGCGATGATGGCGACGCTGCTCGAATTCTTCGAGTACTTCCAGGCGCTCGTCGAGGATCGGCGCGCGCATCCGGTCGACGATCTTGCCTCGCTGATCGCCAACGCCGAGATCGACGGTGAACCGATCGGCTTGCTCGAAGCAGTTGGGTACTACGTGCTGATCGCGACAGCCGGGCACGACACGACCAGCTCGGCGATCGCCGGGGGCATGCACGCGCTGATTCAGCACCCCGACCAGCTCGACCGCATGCTCGCCGACCCGTCGTTGGTTACGACGGCGATCGACGAGATGATCCGCTGGGTCTCGCCGGTGAAGCAGTTCATGCGCACCGCGGCCGTCGATGCCCAGGTCCGCGGCGTGTCGATCCCGGCGGGCGGTTCGGTACTGCTCTCCTACCCGTCGGCGAATCGCGACGAAGAGGCGTTCGAACGGGCGGGCACTTTCGACGTGGGGCGCGATCCGAACCGACATGTCGGCTTCGGATTCGGGGCGCACTACTGCCTCGGCACGCACCTCGCGCGGATGGAGGCGCGCGCGCTCTACGCCGAGCTGATCCCTCGACTGCGCTCGATCGAGCTCGCCGGCGAACCCGCGTACATGAAGACGCTTTTCGTCGGCGGCCCGAAGCACCTTCCCGTGCGCTACGCGATGCGCTGACCGGTCGAACCGGCAGATCCGAGCCGCCACCGGGATCCGGCGTAACAAGTGAACACGACCGGTTGGCTCACGACGATGGCCGTCATTTCCTCGATCGGCGTCACTGCCGTGACTCCAAGGGCGCGACTGGTGGTGGTCGCCCTCGTGGCGAGGAAGACTTCAGCGGTTGGGCCGGGCGAATCCGGTGACGGGCGCATGAGTTCGCGGCCGACGCGTACGCTCCCGGCACCGAACAGTCGAGGAGCCGCCCGATGAACCTCGTACGGATCGCGACGTGGGCCGACGTTCCCGACGGGAGCCCAGCAGCTGCGAGCATCGAAGGGGTCGATCTCGTCATCATCCGGCGGGGCGATGCCCATTCCGTGCTCTACGGCCGGTGCCTGCATCGGGGCGCGTTACTCGCCGACGGCGAGATCCAGGGCGACGATCTCATATGCGGCCTCCACGGCTGGGACTACCGCATCGAGTCGGGCGTGAGTGCGTACAACAACGCGGAGGTGCTCGCGAAGTTCCCTTCGGTGGTCGAGGGCGACGGCCTGTTCGTCGATCGTGACGAGGTCATCCGTTGGAAGCTCCAGCATCCGCAGCCGTATTCGCCCGACGTGTACCAGGGCCTCTACACCGACCCGCACGGCGCGATCGAAGAGCCGTACGTCATGCGCATCCACGAGCTCGCGGCGAACGGACTGACAAAGGTCGGTCATCACGGTTTCGTCGCGGCGATGGGCGTCGCCCGCCAGCAGCTACCGAGCTGGGACGCGATCCAGTTCGTTACCGCGCAGCTGGCGCGGCTACCGCTGCTCGACGACGTCGCGGTCGCCAGCGAGGTGTGCATCGGGCCGAACGCGGTCAAGCCGCTGTGGCTCGACATACCACTGTTCGTTTCCGACATGTCGTTCGGCGCGCTCTCGCAGGAAGCGAAGACGGCGCTGGCGCGCGGCGCGCAACTCGCGGGTACGGGTATCTGTAGCGGCGAGGGCGGCATGTTGCCCGAGGAACAGAGTGAGAACTCGCGGTACTTCTACGAGCTGGCGTCGGCCCGGTTCGGTTGGAGCTGGGACGTGCTCACCAAGGTGCAGGCGTTCCACTTCAAGCTCGGGCAGGGCGCGAAGACGGGTACCGGCGGGCACCTGCCCGGACCGAAGGTGAAGGGCCGCATCGCAGAGGTGCGCGCGCTGCCCGAGGGCACCCCCGCGGTCTCACCGTCGACGTTCCCCGACTGGCACGGGCTCGGCGACTTCCGTCGCTTCGCCGACGAGGTGCGCGATCGCAGCGGAGGCATCCCGATCGGCGTGAAGCTGTCGGCGCAACACATCGAGAACGACCTCGACGCTGCGCTCGAGATCGGCGTCGACTACGTAATCATCGACGGGCGGGGCGGCGGAACCGGCGCGGCGCCGCTCTTGTTCCGCGACAACATCTCGGTTCCGACCATCCCCGCGCTCGCGCGTGCACGCCGACACATGGATCGGCGCAAGCGCCGCGACGTGACCCTTGTCGTCACCGGCGGGTTGCGCGACGCCGCCGACTTCGCCAAGGCCCTCGCGCTCGGAGCCGACGCGATCGCGATCGCCAACAGCGCGATCCAGGCAATCGGATGCCTCGGCATGCGCGCGTGTCACACGAACAACTGCCCGGTCGGGATCGCGACGCAGAAAGAACACCTGCGAGCGCGGCTGCCGGTCGACGAAGCGGCGCACCGTTTGGACAACTTCCTGCGCGCGACGGTCGAGCTCATGCAGGTGCTGGCGCGCGCGTGCGGCCACGGGCACCTGTCGCATTTCTCGCTAGACGACCTAACTACGTTCGACCGCGACATGGCCGCGCTCACTGGCATCGAGTACGGGGGCGTGCGATGACAGACAAGGTCGTCTGGCACCGGGTCGCCGCCCTCGACGAGCTCGACGACGGCCGCGTGATGACGGTGACCGCGGGCCGCACGTCGCTCGCGCTTACCCGGTGCAACGGTCGCTACGGCGCGCTCGACAACCACTGCCCGCACCAGGGCGGACCGCTGGGCGAGGGATCGATCGAGAAGGGTTGGCTGCGCTGCCCGTGGCACGGCTACGACTACGACCCGATCACCGGCACTCCTCCGCCCGGCTTCACCGATGCGCCCGCGAGCCATCCGGTCGAGGTACGCGACGACGGCGTGTACGTCGCGCTCGCTCCCGAGCGACCGCGCTCGCGGACGATCTCCGACGTCATGGTCGAGACGATGTGCGCGTGGGGTGTAACGCATGTGTTCGGCATGGTCGGCCATTCGAACCTCGGCTTTGCCGACGCAATGCGTGAGGCGGAGACGCGCGGCGAGTTAAGGTTCATCGGGATTCGCCATGAGGGCGCGGCCGCGTTCGCGGCGAGCGCGTACGGCAAGCTCACCGGGCAGCTCGGGGCGTGCTTCGCGATCGCGGGACCGGGGTCGACGAACCTGCTGACCGGGTTGTACGACGCCAAGGTCGATCGGGCGCCGGTACTCGCGATCTCGGGCCACGTGCCGTCGAAGGTGCGCGGGCGCGGCGCGTTCCAGGACGTCGACCTCGCGGCCGCGTTCGCCGACGTCGCGGTGTCGACCCAGACCGTGCAGCGCGACTCCGATCACGTCGAGCTGACGAACCTCGCGTGCAAGCACGCGTTGTTGCAGCGAGGTGTCGCGCACCTCGTTCTTCCCGACGAGGTCCAGGCGCTGCCCGCCGCCGAGGGCGCGCGCCCCGGCGGTCCGGACGGGCGCGTTCCCGACTTGGCCGTGGCTCCGGCCGAATGGCCGGTCGAGCAGGCCGCCGCCCTCATCGCCGGCGCGCAGCGACCGGTCATCGTCGTCGGCCACGGCGCCCGCCGCGGCATCGACGACGTCGTGCACCTCGCGGAGCGATTGAACGCGCCGATCCTCACGACGTTCAAAGCCAAGGGCATCGTCCCTGACGACCACTCGCTCGCGGGCGGCGTGCTGGGTCGGAGTGGCACGCCGGTCGCGTCGTGGCTCATGAACGAGTCGGATCTCCTGATCGTCTTCGGCGCCTCCTTCGCGAATCACACGGGCATTGCGGCGTACAAGCCGATTATTCAAGTCGACGCCGACCCCGACGCGATCGGTCGCTTCCACGCGGTCGCCGTGCCCATCCTCGGCGACGTCGGAGTCTGCGCTCGCCGGCTGCTGGCAGGGGCGGACGACGGCGCGGTGCGGCCGGTCGACCAACGCGCCGACGTCGCGGCCCGGCGTGCCATCTGGCACGCAGAGAAGGAGCGGCGCGCGGCAGATGACCACGGCCGCGGTGTCGCCTCGGCGCCGCTGTTCGCGGCGCTCGGCAGGCACACACCTGACAACGCGGTGATCGCGGTCGACGTCGGGAACAACACTTACTCGTTCGGCCGCTACTTCGAGTGCAAGACCGGCCAGCACGTGCTCATGTCGGGCTACCTCGGCTCGATCGGCTTCGGGTTCCCGGCGGCGATGGGCGCGTGGGCCGCCACGCCCGGTCGCACGATCGTCGCGGTCACCGGCGACGGCGGATTCGGTCAGTACCTCGCCGAGATCACCACCGCAGTGAAGTACGGGATGAACATCACTCACGTGCTGCTGAACAACAGCCAGCTCGGCAAGATCAGCAAGGAACAACGCGCGGGCGAGTGGGACGTGTGGCAGACCTCGCTACACAATCCCGACTTTGCTGCCTACGCGCAGCTGTGCGGCGCGCACGGCTCCCGCGTCACGCGGATCGAACAGCTCGACGACGCGCTCACTGCCGCCTTCGCGTACAACGGACCCGCGCTCATCGACGTCGTTACCGATCCCGACCTCATCTGAGCCGGGCGACCGCGTCGATCCCGGTAAGGACAACGGCGTGATCGCGTGTGCCCGGACCGCCATTCGGTGCCACATGAGCGGCCGATGAACGCTTGTGTTCGCGCTAGAACGTCTGGTCGTCGATGACTTCGAGATTCGAGAAGGTCGGCGGCCCTTCCATGAGTGGTGTCATGCGCTCGTTCAACTGCTGGGTGAGCGGAAGCGACGAGTTCTGCATCGCTGACTCGTACGAGTCGAAGAACACGACTTGGACGATGCGACCCGGGTCGTCACGGTCCTCGCAGATGACGCCTCGGCGCGCGGTCCAGTCGGCGCCGCGCTGCGGCAAGAGCTCTTCGGCGATCCTTTGCATCTCGTCTTTGTTCTTGGTTCGGAACTCGATGATCTGGACGAACGGCACGTCAAACCTCCTCAGCTCGGAGCCGGCTGCCGTCAGCTTGTCGCGTGACGGACGCTGCGTCGAGCGATTGGAATCCTGGTCAGGCCCTGACTCTTGCCGAGTGGTCGCGCATTTCGATTGACGCCTCCCCCCGCGGTCCATAGTGTTCTCGATAGTGACCGGGCGGACCGGTACAAGGGGCTGCAATGTCCCGACGCTTGCTGCGGTGTTCCGCCGTATCGCTGACCGCCCTCGGGATGACAATGATCATCTCATCCGTCTTGGGTGATCCCGTCGGCGCTGACGCGAGCGGATCTGCGGGCTCTGCGTCTCCTCTCGGCCCCGGGCCCACCACCGAGGTCACGGGAGCCTCGCCCGCGAGCACGACGACAACGTCCACCATCCCAACGTCCACCACCCCAACGTTCACGAGCGCCGCATCCACGTCGACGACCACCACGCCCGCGACCACCACGCCCCCGACTACAACGCCCGCGTCCACGACTACGGACGCGAGCGCGGGCGGCGGTCACACAAACATCTCGAGCGTTGTGCCCGCCCCGACTCCGCTGGTCCGGGCGGCTCCCGCCGCGGACCCCACCATCTTCGTGGCGACGACGGGCACCGACACGCCGAGCTGCGGCACGGTCGCCGTGCCGTGCGCAACGATCGGCTACGCGTACTCGGTTCGGGCTGCCTCCGGAGACACCATCAATGTGGCTGCCGGCCAGTACGGAAGTAGCAACCCGAACGACACGAGTGGCAATCCGGCCAACCAGAAGTACCTGTACATACAAAAGACGATCCACTTCGTGGGAGCGCAGGCGGGCGTCGATGCGCGGACCCGCGCCGAAGGTGGCCCCGGCGAGACGGTCATCTACAACGACCTTGCCAACAACGCGAGCGCACAACTCTGGTATGTCGCGGCTCCTGGCGTGACCATCGATGGATTCACGTTCGACGACGTCACCACCGGCGCCGGACACTTCGAGCTCGTCGGCAGCGGATCGGGTGGCGCCGGCGTGCAAACCAAGAACGACCTTGGCGCGAGTGGCACCGACAGCGATGGCTGGCAGATCGTGAACGACATCTTCAAGATGACGGACATCGGCCTGTACGCCGGTTCAGCCGGCACGACACCGAGCTTGGTCGAGCACGATGTGTTCGACGACAACGGCGGAGTGATCAACTCCAACGTGAACACGGCAGGGATCTATTCTGATCATCCGCTGATCAACACCACGATCAACGAGAGCCGGTTCTTCGGCACCGCAAACGCCAATCCCGTGCTGATCGCGACTGGCTTCGCCACCCCGACATCGGCGCTGACCATCTCGAACAACGTCATGGACGGTCAAGCATCCGTGTCGTTCTACAACGTCACCAATGCGACCATCACGAACAACTCGATGCTCGGCGTCAGTCGCGGCGTGGCCCTTGACGGTGGCAACCATCAGATCACGATCTCCGACAACGACATTTCCGGACCGTCGACCGTCGACCCGGCGTTTTCCCGTAACTGCATTCAGATCTCGAACACGTACGCGGTCGGCCAGAACACCGATGTGACGATCTTCGACAACACGATGGACAACTGCGTCACCGGAGGGATCAGCGTCGCCAACGTCGACGGTGTCACGATCGACTACAACCTCATCACCAACTCTCGAGCCAACGGCATCGTGATCGTCCCGAACACCGATACATCGATCCCTCCGGGACCGGGCGCGCCGGTGACGACCGGAGTCACCGCGGTACGGAACACGATTACCGGCTCGATGCTCCTGGGCATCGACGTCAATGCCGGCTCCTACTCCGGCGCGATGCAAGTCAGGTTCAACCGGATCGTCGACAATGGGGCCTACGACGGCCTGGCGAATGACGCGCCCAATGCCGACATCGATGCTCGCTGGAATTGGTGGGGATGCAACACCCCGGACAGTCCGACTCCGCCGACACATCCTGGATGCGGAACCGTCAAGGGGACCTCCGCGACGGCCGTAGTGTGGCAGCCGTGGTTGATCCTGACGATTGCGTCGAACCCGGTCGACATCGAGCCGGGCATGGCGGCATTGATTGCGTCAACCGTCCACACCGACTCCGACGGCGGTGACACGACCGGTTTGACGACACCTCCCTCGCCGTACTTCCGAGTCGTCCCCGACCTCTTCACCGCGGACGTCGGTCACGTCAGTCCGGCGACGGTGACGTTGTCGGTGCAGCTGAACGACAGCACGAACTGGCCGGCCGGGCAGGTGCGGCCTACCCGTATCTGTTCGACCGTCGACCATCAGACCGTCTGTCTGACGTGGGCCCCGCTACCGCCTACGACGACGACAACGACGCCGAGCGTGACTCCGGTCGAGCCGGAGGGCTCGCCGTCAGAACCGGCCGCGACCGCGGCGGCGCTGACTTCGGCCCCGTCGACCAACACACTGCCCGTTACCGGCGCGATCGCCGGCTCCTTGGGCAAGACGGCCCTGGCGCTCGTCGGGCTCGGCGCAGCAATCCTTCTCATAACGCGCCGGCGACGTCGAATTCCGCACGGAATCACGGCTGAACGGTCGCCGCGCTGAGCGACGGCTCGTTCAGCTGCCGGCAACGCCGCGGGGCAGAACCAGTGGCAGATCGTTGTACGTCGCGATGCCGGGTTCGGCCGCGACGACGGCCGGGATCGCGTTGATAGCGGGCATTGCCGTGATGATGTGCCCGATCACCATGAAGTCCGCGATCGTCTCGGCCTCGAAGTCGGGCGGCGGCAGGAAGCCGACGTTGAGCGTCACCGTCGGCCGCCCCTCGATCTGGATCACCCAGCCATCCTGGTCGATCTTCCAATCCGGTTCGAGCGTCTGACCCTTGCGCCACCGGACGTTCAGCTCGACGACGACCCGCTCACCGACCGATCCCTTCCAGCTCGCGGCGACACCCGCGACACATCCCGCGGGGATGGTCCACGACCCGAGGTCGAGGTCGTCCGTTGTCTGCGCGTACTCGGCTTCGCAGCGCACGTTGTCGAGCTCGACGCCGAGCGCGTCCGCGACGAGTCGCACGGCCTCGCCGAACACGGCCGTACCGTGGGCCGTCATCGCCTGCAGGTCGGGATCTTCGATGGGTTTGCCGAAGCCGACCGGAATCTCGGTCGCGGGCGAGTCGTAGAACGTCGTGTCCGCCGCCTCGTTGACCGTGACCTTGTCGACCCGGTCGCAGATCGTCGCGGACACGATCGCCAGCAGTTCGGCGAA
>DATJAA010000236.1:0-6792 GCA_035516815.1 Acidimicrobiia bacterium
GACAGCGCGCGACACCATCTTCGATTCGAGCGGGACGTCGTCGGGGAACGACGCGTTCATGACGCGCGACATGAGGCCCGTCGCGAACAGCCGCATCAGTTCGTCTTCGAGCGAGAGATAGAAGCGACTCTCCCCCGCGTCACCCTGGCGGCCCGAACGTCCGCGCAGCTGGTTGTCGATGCGGCGCGACTCGTGCCGTTCCGTGCCCAGCACGTACAGACCACCGAGCTCACGAACCTTTTCGCCTTCGGCCTGGCAGGTCTCCTGAAAGCCGGGCAGCAACTCCTCGTAGCGAGCGCCGAACTCGGGGGTACCGACGACCAATCCCTCCTTGAGGCACTCCCGGCGGGCGAGCCCCTCGGGATTGCCGCCGAGCAGGATGTCGACGCCCCGACCGGCCATGTTCGTAGCCACCGTGACCGAACCCAGCTTGCCGGCCTGGGTGACGATCTCCGCTTCCCGCTCGTGCTGTTTGGCGTTCAGCACCTCGTGCGGGATGCCCTTCTTCTGCAGCTCCCGCGACAGCTTCTCGGACTTCTCGACCGAGATCGTGCCGACGAGCACCGGCTGTCCCTGTTCGTAGCGCTCCTCGATGTCGTCGACGGCCGCGGCGTACTTCGCGTCCTCCGTCTTGTAGATGAAATCGGAGTTGTCCATGCGCACCATGGGCCGGTTCGTGGGGATCGACACGACCTGAAGGTCGTAGGTGTGCGCGAACTCTCCGGCTTCCGTCGACGCGGTACCGGTCATACCGCCGAGCTTCTCGTACATGCGGAAGTAGTTCTGCAACGTCACGGTGGCGAGGGTCTGGTTCTCCTCTTTGATCTTCACGTTCTCCTTGGCCTCGACGGCCTGGTGCAGACCTTCACTCCATCGCCGGCCCTCCAGGATGCGGCCGGTGAACTCGTCGACGATCTTCACCTCGCCGTCTTGGATGATGTAGTCGACGTCGCGCTTGAACAGCTCCTTGCCGCGCAAGGCCTGTTGCAGCTGGTGCACATAGTTCTGGTGCACGTTCTCGTAGAGATTCTCCACACCGAGCGCCTGCTCGACCCGTTCGACGCCTTCCTCGGTGGGTACGACCGTGCGCTTCGCTTCGTCCACCTCGTAGTCGCGGTCGCGCTGCAGGCCCCTGACGACACGGGCGAACTGGTAATAGAGCTCGGCCGCGTCGGCCGCCCGTCCGGAGATGATGAGCGGGGTGCGCGCCTCGTCGATGAGGATCGAGTCGACTTCGTCGACGACCGCGAAGAAATGCGGCGACCACGACTGGTTGCGATGCCCGCGCTGAACCTGCTCGGCGATCTCGACAACCATGTTGTCGCGCAGATAGTCGAAGCCGAACTCGTTGTTGGTTCCGTAGGTGATGTCGCAGTCGTACTGCACGCGCTTCTCGTCGGCGGTCGAGTCGTCGGGGACGACCACTCCGATACTGAGGCCCAGGAAACGGTGCAGCCGCCCCATCCACTCCGCATCTCGCTTGGCGAGATAGTCGTTGACGGTGACGAGGTGCACGCCGCGCCCCGCCAGCGCGTTGAGGTAGGCCGGCAGCGTCGAGACGAGGGTCTTGCCCTCTCCGGTCTTCATCTCTGCAACCCAGCCGAGGTGCAGCGCCGTGCCGCCCATCACCTGCACGTCGAAGTGCCGCTGCCCGAGGACCCGGCGCCCGGCCTCGCGCACGACCGCGAACGCCTCGGGAAGCATCTCGTCGAGGGCGTCGCCGACGAGGTCCTTCTCCTGCTGCGGATTCTTGGCCGAGGATCGGGCGCGGTCGACCCGCGCTTTGAACTCGGAGGTCTTCGCAACGAGTTGGTCGTCGGAGAGGCGCTCGACGTCGGGCTCGAGCGCGTTCACCTCGGGAACGATCGACTGGACCGCCTTGAGGCGCCGGCCCTCACCCGCGTGGAGAATCTTGTTGAACAATCCCATGTGGCGGGCGAGTCTACCGGCGCCCCCTCGACGGTCCGGGCCGCGTCCGGGCCGCGTCCGGGCGGCGTGCGGGGCCCGTCGGTCCGGTCGGCCGGCTCGGATCAGGGAGCGTCGACGAGCTTCTCCCGCACGGCGTACATGGCCGCCTCGACGCGCGAGCGGACCTGCAGCTTCTCGAGGATGTTGCGGACGTGGTTGCGGACCGTGTTCTCCGCGATGACGAGCTCGGCCGCGATGTCCTTGTTCGACATGCCCCGTGCGATGAGGCGCAGTACTTCGAGCTCGCGGTCGGTCAGGCGCCGGCCGTCGTGCTCCTCCTCGAGCCGGCGTGACAACGCGTTGAACTCGGAGAGAAGTTTCGTCGTCATGGAGGGCGACACCAGTGCCTGCCCGATCGCGACGGCGCGGATCGCGTCCGCGATCTCGTCGATCGCGACTTCCTTCAGGAGGTACCCGGTCGCTCCCGCGCGCACCGCGCCGAAGAGGTCGTCGTCGTCCTCGGACTCGGTCAACATCAAGATGCGGATCGCGGGTTGGGCGGCGCGGATACGGCGGGCCGCCTCGATCCCGTTGAGTCCGGGCATCCGTACGTCCATGAGGACGACGTCGGGTAGCAGCTCCGCCGCCTGATCGACGGCCTCGATCCCGTCGCGGGCCTCGCCGACGACGACGAGATCGATCGCCGGGCGCAAGACCTCCAACAGACCGTGCCGGAAGAGTGCGTGGTCGTCGACGACCAGGACGCGAACCGGCGGCGTCTCGTCCTCGACAACGTCTGACACTGCGCGGACCCGTCAGCCCGATACTTCGATGAGGCCGAGCGCTCCGTCGCGCCGCCGGTAGAGGACGGCCGCGTTGTCGGACTCCGTGTTGCGGAAGAGGAAGAAGTCGTGACCGAGCAGCTCCATCTGCAGCGCGGCCTCTTCGGGGTGCATGGGCTTCACCGCGAACTGCTTGTTCTTCACGATCGAGGGCGCGGTGTCGTGCTCGCCCTCGATCGTGAGCTCGTCGCCGGCGTCGCCGGACTCACGGCCGTTCGTGGTCGAGTCGGATCGCGCCGCGGCACGGGTGCGGCGACGGACGCGCCGTTCGTGCAGTCGCCGCATCTGTTGTTCGACCTTGTCCAGAGCGAGGTCGAGCGCGACCACGTGCTCACCCGCCGCCGCCGAGCCCTTCACGAGATGCTGGGTGAGGTGTACGAGAATCTCGCAGGTGCAGGAGTCGCCCGCCCGGCGCGTCTGGTGTTCGCCGTAGTCGACCTCGATGCGCCGCAGGTCGTTCGCGAACTTGCCGATGCGATCGACCTTCTCGAGCGTGACCGCCCGCAGCGCGGTATCGATCTCTACGTTCTTGCCGAAAACGACGACGTCCACGTGCTCCCTATCGAGTCCTCTAGCGAGTGCGGTGTGCGAATGTCGGTCGGGTGATCGGAGTAGGAGGAGTATACGCACGGCGTCCCCCGGCCCACCCCGGTGGCGGTGTGCGGGCGACGGTGACTGCGTGTACCGCGCGAGCGTCGGCGACGAGGAGTGCCCGAGCGGCAGACGCCAATGTTCCTCCGGTCGTCGCCACGTCGTCGACCACGAGCACGACGCGGCCCGCGACGTCACCCCTCGCCCGCAACCGCGGACCGACGCGCCGGCTGCGGGCGTCGAGCCCCGTCTGCGCGGTTCCGGGCGCTCGCTCGAGGCACATCGAGAGGGGTGAGGAGGTGAGGCGCGACACTCCACGGGCGAGCAGCTCGCCGTGATCGACACCTTGCGATCGCAACCGGGTCGCGCTGGCCGGGACCCACGTGACGAGGTCGGCGGCGACCGGTGCGGCCTCGACCGCGGCCGCGAGCAGCCGCGTGACGGCCTCGAGCGATCGCCGCTCGTGTCGGTACTTGGCACGGGCAACGAGCTCGCGGGCGACACCCTCGTACGCGAAACACGCGGCCCACCACGCGACCGGCTCCGGTGGAGGGGCGGCAGGTGCGCGCGCGAGACCGGCACGGCAATGCGCGCAGATCGGCGCGCCCCGGCGACCGCAGCCCGGGCAGTGCGCGGGCAACAGTGTGTCGAGCAGGTCGCGGACCACACTGCGCGGGAACGACGCGAGCGCCGACTCGTTCACCATGGCGGGCACGCTACGGGCGAGGTGTGCCAAGTTCCTCGGCCCGCCGCACGTGCGCTGGCAGCGATCGCCGGAACGGCGGTCGGGCAATGCCGCACTCGGTCACGATCGCCGTCACCAGCCGACCCGGCGTGACGTCGAACGCGGGGTTGAACGCGACCGCGCCTTCGGGGGCGACGCGACGCGCGCCGAAGTGCGTCACCTCTTCGGGATCGCGTTCCTCGACGACGATTGCACTGCCGCCGGCGGTCGCGAGATCGATGGTCGACGCGGGTGCCGCGACGTAGAACGGGATCTGGTGGTGGCGGGCCGAGATCGCGAGGCCGTATGTCCCGATCTTGTTCGCGACATCGCCGTTCGCGACGATCCGATCCGCGCCGACGATGACCAGATCGACGGCGCCGGCGGCCATCAGGGCGGGTCCGGCACCATCGGTGATGAGCTTCGCATCGATGCCGAGCCGCGCGCACTCCCACATCGTGAGCCGCGCGCCCTGCAGCAAGGGCCGCGTCTCGTCGACCCACAGCCGGGGTCGGAGGCCGGACTCGTACGCGGCGCGCACGATGCCGAGCGCGGTCCCGTAACCCACACACGCGAGCGAGCCTGTATTGCAGTGGGTGATCACCGCGCCATCCCTCGGTACGAGCGACACGCCGTGCGCGCCGATCGCGCGATTGCGCGCGACGTCGTCGTCCGCGATCCGGCACGCGACAGCGATTGCCGCATCGAAGCCACCCTCTTCGTACGCCGCGAGCGCGTGCCGGACACCCCAAGCGAGATTTACCGCGGTCGGGCGCGCCCGGGCGATGCGTGCCGCCGCGCTCCGAACCTGGCGTCGCGTCCGCATCGTGCCGGCCGCGAGCGCGACGCCGAACGCACCGCAGGCTCCGAGTGCGGGAGCGCCGCGCACGGCAAGAGTCTGGATCGCCACAACCAGCGAGTCGACGTCCTTGCAATCGAGGAAACGGACGCGTCCGGGTAACACCCGTTGATCGAGGAGCCGAACGGAGTTCGATCGCCATTCAATGGTCGGCGGGATCGGATCGGCCGCCACGGTCGCGGTCAGAGAGGGAGACCGAGTTGCGGATTGGTTCGCTCCTGGAGCGATCGAAGCCGCGCGTTCACCGCGTCGACCCAGAAGTCGCCCTCGGCATCGTGCGTCAGAATCCAGAATCGCTCGTCGCGCATCGCGTCCCGCACCTGCGCGGCCACGTCGTCCGGTGACATCCCGCTCGCGATGAACGCGCGAAGAAGCTCCGCGCCGTCGGTGGCGTCCGCCCGTGTCTCCTGCAGGGCCGCGGGACGATTACGCGCGCTGTCGGCGATGTTCGTATTCACCCAACCGGGGCACAGCACCGACACCTTGACGTGGGGCGCCGTCATCGCGAGCTCGTGTTGCAAGGTCTCCGAGATCGCGACGACGGCATGCTTGCTCGCGTTGTAGGGGCCCATGAACGGTGCGGCCACCAAGCCCGCGACCGACGCCGTGTTCACGATGTAGCCCTCGGCCTCCTGCATGAGCAGCGGGACGAACGTGCGGACGCCGTGGATCACACCCCACAGGTCGACGCCGATCACCCACTCCCAGGTCGACAGGGGCATCTCCCACGAGAGGCCGCCGCTCCCGACACCCGCGTTGTTGCAGAACACGTGCACATGCCCGAACCGGGCGATCGCCGCGTCGGCCAGCCCCTGCATCTGTGCGGGGTCGGTGACATCGGTGACGACACCCTCGGCGTCGGCTCCGGCGCGGCGCAGTTCGGACACCGCGTCGTCGAGCGCGGGCTTCTCCACATCACCGATGACGACGCGCGCGCCCTCGGCGGCGAAGCGCCTCGCGAGCGCGCTCCCGATACCGCTCGCACCTCCCGTGACGACCGCGACCTTGCCTTCGAGATCCTGCAAGATGTCCGACTCCTCGCGCGGGTCAGTAGCGGTAGTGCTCCGCCTTGAAGGGGCCGTCGACCGGCACGCCGATGTACTCGGCCTGGTCTTCGGTCAGCTTCGTCAGCTTCACGCCGAGCTTGTCGAGGTGCAGCCTCGCCACCTTCTCGTCGAGGTGCTTCGGCAGCACGTACACGCGACGCTCGTAGAAGTCGACGTGCGTGAACAGCTCGATCTGCGCGATGACCTGGTTCGTGAAGCTGTTCGACATCACGAAGCTCGGGTGACCGGTTGCGCAGCCGAGGTTCAACAGGCGACCCTCGGCGAGCACGATGATCGCATGCCCGTCGGCGAAGACCCACTCGTCGACCTGCGGCTTGACGTTGCGGCGCTCGATCCCCGGGAGCTTGGCCAGACCGGCCATGTCGATCTCGGTGTCGAAGTGCCCGATGTTGCCAACGATCGCGTTGTGCTTCATGCGCGACATCGCGTCGACGCTCAGCACGTTCTTGTTGCCGGTCGTCGTGACGAAGATGTCGGCGTACTCGACCACGTCGTCGAGCGTCGTCACCTGATAGCCCTCCATCGCGGCCTGCAGAGCACAGATGGGGTCGATCTCGGTGACGATCACGCGGGCGCCCTGCCCGCGCAGCGACTGCGCGCAACCCTTGCCGACGTCGCCGTAGCCGCACACGACCGCGACCTTGCCGGCGATCATGACGTCGGTGGCCCGGTTGATGCCGTCGATCAGCGAATGCCGGCACCCGTAGAGGTTGTCGAATTTGCTCTTCGTGACGGAGTCGTTGACGTTGATGGCCGGGAACATCAAGCTGCCGCTTTGCGCCATCTCGTAGAGCCGGTGCA
>DATJAA010000237.1:0-3903 GCA_035516815.1 Acidimicrobiia bacterium
AGCCCAGGTCGACGCGCACATCGGTCACACGGTGCGCTCAACTGTTCCCGTACTGATCGCCGAGCTCGAAGGGATCGACGGCGGTGTTGCACGCGTCGACGAGCACCACGCGCGGAAACAACCGGACTGGACCTTCGACGCGGTCGACTCGGGCAAGTCGCCGGCCGAACGCCTCGGCGAACACCGAGAAGGAATCCCGCTCGCCGAGTAACGCCGATTCCGCCGACGCTCGCAGTTCGTGTCAGACGGGCTCGAGGGGTTCGTGCGGCGGCGGGGGAAGCTCGACGAGGATCGGATCTCCCGGCCGCACGTCTCCGCCGGTCAAGACCACGCTCATGATCCCGGCGAGGCGCACCAGACCGCCGTGTTCGTCGCGCGAAAGAGTCGCGGCTTTCAAGCCGGCCTGGATGCCGTCGAGCTGTCCGCACGGAGTCCGCAGGCCGGTGACCTCTACGACCGCCGAGGCGCCGAGCTGCAACCTCGCGCCGGCGGGAAGCGCGAGTAGCGCGATCCCTCGGGTCGTGACGTTCTCGCCCATCTGCCCGGCGACAATGTCGAATCCCGCGGCGCGCAAGTCGTCGTGCAACTCCGAATGGATCAGGTGCACCTGACGGAGGTTGGGTGTGCCCGGGTCGCGGGTAACCCGCGATCGGTGTCGCACCGTTGCGCCGCTGTGCGCGTCGCCCTCGACTCCGATACCCGCGAGTAAGTGAATGCAGTCGTAGTTCGGCTTGGTCATCGTGTGCTGCGCACTGCGACTGACGGCGGTCACGAATCCAGGCATCGTCGCCGAGGGTACAGAAATCCGGATCGCGACGCGAGATATATCGAGAGGCGAACCCGCCGGCAGACACACAGGCGCGACGACGCCTCCGGCGGCTATGGCAATGCGTGAACCGGAGGCGTCGTACGACGTCCGCGTGTAGAGGGGGTTGCGGGCGTCAAGGATATTGTCGGCTCACGCGGGCGAGATCTGTAGTGGCGTTTCGCCGTGACCCTTTACTCGCCCGGCGTCGTGGCCGACGACTTGGCTGTGAATCTCACTCAGTGCCCGTACGACGGTGCCCAGGTCTCGGTAGAGCTCACTCCCGGAGGCTCGATGCTCCTGACCTGCCCGGCCTGCGCTGCAGTCTGGGAACGACACGGCGCCTGGACCGGCCGGATCCGCGAGCCCGACCGCGATCTGCTGGTCGCCGCGCGCCGGCGCGCACCACGCCTGGCTGCAGGCGAGCCGCTGCCGACCGTTCCGGCAGAGATCGGCACACCCGGTTCGTCGCCCTCCGACTGAGACGCATCCCTCTGAGGCACGTCTGCGTCCGGGTCGGGACGGGTGAAAGATCCCCGTCCTGGGAAGAGATTCGAGGTGCTCATAGGAAATGCGATGCGCAATTGGATGCGCACTTGGTCGCGTCCAGACAATCACTGCTGCGCGCACGCTTCGCTCGGTAATGCTCGAGATGCGCGCATCGTTTACGGTGTCATGATTGGACCAATACGGAGGATTACAGATGCCGCGCTACCGAGTCACATTGCGACGTTCTTCAGTTGAGATCGTCGAGGCCAGCAACCAATACCAGGCCGCGATCGTCGCGCGTGATCTGTTTGGTGACAGTGTCGAGGTTGCCGATGTCGTGCCGGCAGTCGGCCGTCCACCGGTGTCCACAGGCGCCCGTAAGGCGAAGTCGACCAAGAAGGTTGCGAAGAAACGCCGTCCGTTGTCGCCCGAGGCGCGTGCGAAGCTCGCGCAGAACCTGGTGAAAGCCCGCGCCGCTCGCGCCGCAAAGGCGAGGGCCAAGAAGCGCACGTCCGGTGCGAGCAAGGCCGCGACGAAGAAGAAGACCACGAAGCGCACCACGAAGAAGCGGTAGCCGCCGGCAATTCGGCGGGGCCGGCGAGCTACCGTGTCCGGCGTGACCGCAGGATCGCCGATGAGCGCGCTGATGGCGCGCGTCGCCGGAGGTCTCTTCCAGGAAGCCTTCGTCGTCGACGACTTCGAAGGCGCACAGCGCGCGCTCATTTCGACGCTCGGGTGCGGCCCCTTCGTGACGTTGCCGGCCACCGATCTCGAGTACGACTTCCGCGGCGGGCGGATCTCGTGCGCGCTCGAGATCGGGTTCGCCCGCAGCGGCAACATGCAGATCGAGCTGCTCCGGCCGGTCCGCGGTGCCGGACTGCATTCGGAGTTCCTGGAATCGAATGGTCCGGGTGCGCACCATCTCGGCTTCCTCGTCGACGACCTCGACGAAGAGGTGCGCGAGGCGAAAGCCCTTGGTTACGCCTCGGTGCAAGGCGCGACCTTCGGTGCCCTCCGGTTCTGCTATCTCGACACCTACGCGGATCTCGGTCTGTACGTTGAACTGGTCGAGGACCCCACCGCCATGATGATGACGCTGATGCCGTGGCGGTGATGCGGCCGCTGCGACTCAACCCGCGATCGAGAACCCTCCGTCGACCGCAAGCGTCTGTCCGGTGATATAGCGAGCCTGCGGGCTCGCCAGGAACAGTACGGCCGGTGCGATCTCGTCGGGTTCCGCGAACCGGCCGAGCGGTGTGCGCGCGAGCAGCGGCGCGGTCAGTGACTCGTAGTCCATCATCGGCGCGGTCATGGCCGTCTCGACGACGCCTGGTGCGACGGCGTTCACGCGGATCCCGTGCTTGGCCCATGCAACCGCCAGCGTCTTGGTCATCTGCACGATGCCGGCCTTGGCGGCGCCGTAGCCCGGCACCATCTCAATACCGAAGAATGACGACATCGAGGCGAGGTTGATGATGCTGGCGCCGCCTTCGAGACTGCTGGCGGCGAGGTAGCCGCGGGCCGCGCTCGACATCCGGAACGCGCCGAAGAGATTCACTGCGACCGTGGCCTCGAAGACCTCGAGGTCGTATTCACTGCGCCCGCCGGGCAGATTCTGGCCCGCGTTGTTGACCAGAACGTCGAGCGTGTCGAGGGCGGCCGCGACGGCTGCGATCTCGTCGGGCTCGATCAGACGGCATCGGTGGAACGTGAACGACGAGAGGTCGACGTCGTACTGGTCCGCCGTGGGCCGCGTTCCGGTCACGGACACGGTCGCGCCGGCCGCGTCGAACGCGCGCGCGATCGCGAGTCCGATCCCGGACGTCCCGCCGGTTACCAGAACGGATGAGCCTTCGAAGTCGAAGACGGCCCCACTCATGCCCAGACCTTCTCCCACCGTCGCGTGGAGGCGGAGCGGTACATGGCGAGCGCGATCCTCAACTCCCCGAGTGAGTAGTCGGCCGCCGCGGCGGGCTCCGTGCCCTCCAGCACAGCCGACGCGAAGTCGGCCAACTCGGCCTCATAGGACTTCAGGTAGCCACCGGCGTCGCCCACCTTCGTCCCCCTCCAATCCGCGCCGTCCCAGAGCTTGACCCAGCCCGAGCCTTCGATCGTGAGCTCACCGCCGGTCCCGGTGACGGTGAACAGGGGCTGCGGCGCGATCCCGCCCGACATCAGCATCGCGTCGAAGGACGCGAAGAGCCCCGACGAGAACCGCACCAGCGCGCGGCACAGGGACTCGCCCTCCATGCGGGGGTCGGGACGGCCGAGCGCGGCGACGACCTCGTCGGCCTCACCCAACCAGATGCGCAAGGGCCGCAGCCAATGCGATCCCGTGTCGATCACGACACCGCCGCCCGTGGCCGCGAGATCGAACCGCCACGGCCGCGCACCGCCGTAGAAGTCGCCGAGCGCGGGGAAGAAGGTCGCGGCCCGCGCCGTCACGATGTCACCGATGGCTCCGTCGTCCAGCAAACGCCGTACGGTAAGCACTTCGGGCCAGTACTGCGCGTTCTCGGCGACCATGAACACGGTCCCCACCTCGGCGGCAGCCTGCAGGATCCGGTCGCACGCTTCGACGGTCGGCGCGAGCGGCTTCTCCAGCAGAA
>DATJAA010000238.1:0-8289 GCA_035516815.1 Acidimicrobiia bacterium
GCGGCGCTCGAAGTTGTCGGCCTCGTTGCCGGTCACCTCGGACTCCGGTCGCTCGTACGCCCGCCAGGTCTCGCTGCGGAGCCAGTCGACGGCCGCGGCCGCGTCCGACTGCGCGATCTCGAGCTGGCAACCCTCCCCCGACTCACGCGCCCGCAACACTCCGGCGAGCAATCCCAACGCGCCGAAGACCGGGCCGGCGTTGATGCCGATCGAGACGTGCTCGGGCATGTAGACGAACCCGTCGTCGTCGACCTTGGGCTGAACGATCCCGGCCCACGTGTCGTACGCGATGCCGTGGCTCGGCATGTCGCGATACGGCCCGGTCATGCCGTAGCCGGAGATCGTGCAGAACACGATGCGCGGATTCACCTTGCGGAGCTCGTCGAATCCCAAGCCGCGCCGCTCGAGGCCGCCGGGGCGCATCGCTTCGACGACCGCGTCGGCATCGCGCACGAGCTCCAAGAACGTCTCGCGACCGGTGTCGGTGCGCAGGTCGAGCACGATGCTCTTCTTGCCGCGGCTGATGTGGAGGAACAGCAGCGACACGCCCTCGACGATCGGCCACGTCATGCGACGGCCGTAGTCACCTTGCGGTGGCTCGACCTTGATGACGTCGGCGCCGAGGTCGGCGAGGTGGGTGGTGAGGTTTCCCGGCCCGAGCATCGATACTTCGACGACGCGCAGGCCTGCGAGCGGAGCAGGACGTTGTTTGGTCACGGCCGAGCAAGTTAGTGGGAGTTACTTCTCTCCCCGCAAGAGCCGCATCTGGTTGTCCGCGGTGTACGTCATCCCGCGCTCGATCGCGTCGGCGTGCCCGCGGAGGCGGGCGTCGGCGAGCGCGACGAGCGCGGAGCCGGCAAAGGATTCGGACGGCGGACCGCACGCGTCGATGTTGGCGGTAACGATCTGGAGCCGGGTGACCGACTCGAGCGCCGAGTCGAGTGTGTCCCGTGGATCGTTGTCGCGCGTGCGCACGAGTTGCTCGATCTCGTCGCGGAGGCGACTGATCTCGCGGCGCGCGTCGCGTTCCCGGGCCGGAACCTCCGGGCGCGAGTCGATCTCCGGTTCGTCATGCGTTTCGAACAGCGCCGGGCCGAAACCGAGCCACGTATACGCGCTCTGCGTGGATTGCATCGCGGAACCCCCTGGCAACCTCTATCGGCGAAACGCCGGGGGTTCCTGAGGCGTGCGAGCGATGCTGAGCGTTTCCGTGCTCAGGATTGGCCGTTGTTCGAGCTGGTCGCCACCCCGATCACGATGATCACGATGTAAAGCACGATGGCGACGAAACCGAGGACGATCCCGGCGACGGCGAGGGCGTCGCCGCCCTGACGGCCCCGTGAATCCCGGATCTGTGCCCGCGCGACGAACCCGAGGACGATCGCCACGATCGACCCCACGCCACACGGCACCCAGCCCACCAGACCGAGGATCATGGATGCGATCGCGAGGCCGTTGGTCGACGGCCGGAACCCGGACTGCGGGTACGGCGCCGGGTACTGCCCGTACGCGCCGGGTGGACCGGGCGGGGGTGGCGGGTAGCCGGCGGGGCCAGTTGTCGCCGGCGGCGCGAAAGGATTCGGTGGTCCGGCCGGGGGCGCCGGGGCACCGTACGCCGGCGGTACGTAGGGCGGGCCCGCGTACGAGGGCGCGTTCGGCGGGGCTGTGTTCGGGGGGGCCGCGTACGGCGGAGGCGGGCCAGGGGGTTGGGATGCGCCTGCTGGTTGTGGCGGCGGCCCGGCCGGGCCCGGATACGCGGGCCCGGGCGCGGGCGGCACGCCCCATGGGCTCGGCGGTGCGGGCGGCGCGGGGGCGCCGGCAGAACCGGGAGCAGCCGCGGCGGGGTCGTCCGGGGCGGCAGCGGGCGGCGCCGCGCTGTCGAAGCCACAGCGGACGCAGAAGCGATTGCCCGGCTGGTTGCCGTACCCGCAGTTGGCACACTCCATCCGTTCAGCCTAGGTCCGAGGGCGGCGAGTGGCCGCGAGAGCGCGTTCGGTCTTCCTGGAGGCGCGCACCTACGCTCGCCGGCCTGTGGCGCGCGCGCGAACGAAGGCAATTTTGGGTGGCCTTGCCGTCACCGCCGCGCTCGCGGGGTGCGCGACGCCCGGTTACAACGCGAGCCGGATCCAATCCGAGCTGGAGCGGGCCGGTGCGACTTCGGAACAAGCACGCTGCGTCACCGACGGGCTGTCGAACAAGTACGACGAGAAGCAGCTCGGCTCCCATTCGGAGCCGCTCGACAAGGAGTTCGAGTTCACGCGTGCATTGCTCAAGCGCTGCAAGGTCACCCTCCCGGTGACGCCGCCGACTTGAGCTCGGTCATCGTGAACAGCGCACTCAGCTCGAGGCCCTCCTCGGTGAGCTTCTCCCGCCCACCGGATTCCCGATCGATCACACAGATCACCGGGCCGAGTTCCGCGCCCCGGGCCCGCAGCTCGACGGCCGCGTCGAGGATCGCGCCGCCGGACGTGACGACGTCCTCCACGATGCAGAGTCGGCGGCCGTCGATCTCGGCTCCCTCGGCGATCTTGCACGTTCCGTAGGTCTTTGCCACCTTCCGCACGAAGACGGCCGGGAGGCCGGTGAGCTGCGAGATCATCGTCGCGATCGGCACGCCGCCGAGCTCCAGGCCGGCGAGGGTGTCGACGCCGTCGGGGACGAGCGACCGGCACGACTGCGCGACATCGGCCAGAAGCCGCGGATCGGACTCGAAGCGATACTTGTCGAAGTACTCGTGGCTGACGACGCCGGAGCGGAGGGTGAAGGTGCCGTTGAGGTGTGAGGCTTCGAAGATGCGACGGGCGAGGCTGGTGCGGTCCACGGAGGCTGAAGGTAGCCGCCCGATTCGGGACGTATTCGTGGCGTTGACCGCCCGGCCGCTCACCCCGTAGCGTGACGGTTGCGGAAGGGGAAACACCGCGCCGGCCAGCGAATCGATGGCTTCATCGGGGCGCCGGCTCGGAAGCAGGGCACTGGGATGACGGGGCCGGGGGGAACCGTCATCCCGGCGCCTTGGCTGCGGCCCACCGCGCCAACCGTTGCAGCGCCCTGATCTCGTCGGGCGCCATGTTCTCGTCGAAACACTTGAGGGCGGCCATCACCTCGACGCTCCGGTAGAACTCGGGACCGAGATACCGGGTCGCGAATGCGCGCCGCACCAGCGGCGTGCGCACGGTTCCCAACGCCGCCGCGACCGGGCGCGGCAACGGGATGCGGCCGCACGTGACGAGCGCGTACGTGACCGCGACGTCGGCCATCGCCTCACCTCGGCGTGCGTTCGGCCAGTCGATGACGACGGGTCCGCGGGGCGACATGATCACGTTGAGCGGATGCAGATCGAGGTGCAGGAGCCGGTCACCGCCGCCGGGCATCGGCGGCAACCAGTCGGGCCCCGGTATCTGGTGGAGCCGGTCGTGCAGATCCGCGAGCAGGCGCAGATGCTCGAAGAGCTTCCACGGCGGTCGCACCATCGCGTCGACCATCAACGGTCCGTCGATGCGCTCCATGACGATCTCGGTGCCGCCGGCGCGGACCTCCTCGATGTGGGGAACCGGATATCCCTGCTCGGCGGCGTAGGTCATGGTCCGAGCTTCGTGCACGATCGAACGGCCGTCGCGCGTCCTGCGCAGGACGAGTCCCGGTGCGAACTCGAAGATGTCGCCGTCGCGCCCGCTTGCGAGCAGCTTCAGCTCGATGTCAGACAATTCGACTCGTTTTGTCGCCCCAGTAGCGGTCGCGCAGTAGTCGCTTGTAGAGCTTGCCGGTCTGCTCGCGCGGCAACTCCTTGTCGAAGTCGACGGCCTGCGGGCACTTGTACTTGGCGAGGTGCGCCTGGCAGTGCGCGATCAGTTCCTGCTCGAGCGCGGGTCCGGCGTCGTCCCAGTCGGTCGGCTGCACCACCGCGTGGACGCGCTCGCCTTTATCCGTGTCGGGAATTCCGAACACGGCGACGTCATACACCTTCGGATGATCGATGAGCAGGTTCTCGGCTTCTTGCGGATAGATGTTCACGCCACCCGACACGATCATGAACGTGCGGCGGTCGGTGAGATACAGGTATCCGTCGTCGTCGAGATAGCCCATGTCGCCGACGGTCGACCACCCGCTCTCGTTGAACGAGTCGCGCGTCTTCGCTTCGTCCTTGTGGTACTCGAAGCCGGGGCGATTGGCGGGTGGCTCGAACCACACGGTTCCGACCTCGCCGGCGGGGAGCTCCGCGCCCGATTCGTCGAGGATGTGAATTGGCCCGAGCATCGAGCGCCCGACGGATCCGGGGTGCGCGAGCCAGTCGGGCGAGCTGATGTACGTCGCGCCCGTGCCTTCGGTCGCGGCGTAGTACTCGTCGATGATCGGGCCCCACCATTCGATCATCTTGTGTTTGGTCTCGACCGAGCAGGGTGCGGCGGCGTGCAACACCACCTTCTGCGACGACGTGTCGTACTTCGCTCGTACCGCGTCGGGAAGCTTCAGCATGCGCACGAACATGGTCGGAACCCATTGCGAATGCGTCACGCGGTAGCGCTCGATGCACGCGAGCGCCTGTTCGGGATCGAACTCTTCCATCACGACGACGGTGCCGCCGAGGCGCATCGTGCTCATCGAGTAGAACAGCGGCGCCGAGTGATATAGCGGCGCGGGCGAGAGATAGATCGAGTCCCCGTTCATGCCCCAGACGGCGGTGATCATCCCCATCTCGAGCGGTTGGTCTCCGACGCGCTGGCGCGAGATCTTGTACTTCACGCCCTTGGGACGGCCGGTCGTGCCGGACGAGTAGAGCATTCGGGTCCCCTCGAGCTCTTCGTCGAGCGGGACGGCCGGATAGCGGTCACGCGCGGCCTCGTACGGCTCGTAGCCGTCGACGATGTTCGCCGGATCGCCGACCATCAGGCGGACCTTCACCCGCGGCATCTTTTCGAGGAGTTGCTCGGCGACATCGCGGAGCGTGTCGCTGACCACGAGCACCTGGGCGTCGCAGTCGTCGAGGATGTAGGCGACCTCGTCGGCGTTGAAGTGCGAATTGATGCACGTGAAGAACAAGCCCGACCGCTGCGCGGCCCAGCACGGCTCGAAGTACTCGGCTCGGTTTTCCATCAACACCGCGATGTGGTCGCCGAACCGGAGCCCCGCATCCCAGAACAGTTGCGCGAGCTGGTTCGAGCGATCGTTCAGCTCCGCGTACGTGACCACCTCCCCCGTCCCCGCCATCACATACGCAGGGTGAGAGGGGCGTTCGAGCGCGTGCTTACCGGGCCACATGCGCCCTCAGCCCTCCCACGATCAGAACGCGGTGATGACCGAGCGGATGACCTCGCCCTTCTCCATCGCCGCGAACGCGTCGTTCACCTCGTCGAGCTTGATGGTGCGCGAGACCATGTCCTTGGTGTCGAGGCGCCCCGTCTCGATGAGATCGGCGAAGCGCTGGAAGTCGCGGCGCACCTGCCCCGATCCGTACTTGCATCCCTTCAGCGTCTTCTCGTTGAAGAAGAGGTCGAAGGTGGGCAGCGTCACCTGCGCCTCGGCGCGGGTCATTCCGACCATTACCGCGGTGCCGCCCTTGCGGATCATGTTGTACGCCTGGAGCGTTGTCTCCGGTAGCCCGATGACCTCGAACGCGTAGTCGACGCCCCGGCCGCTCGTGAGTTGTTGTACCTGTGCGACGGGATCGCCCTCGACCGGGTCGACGAAATCGGTGGCGCCGTTGTTCTGGGCGCTCTTGCGCTTCATCTCGACGGGATCTACCGCGATGATCCGGGACGCGCCCGCGATGCGAGCGCCCTGGATCACGGCCTGGCCCACGCCGCCGCACCCGATGACGGCGACGGTCGCGCCGGGTTGCACCTCCGCGGTGTTCAACGCGGCGCCCACCCCGGTGGTGACTCCGCAGCCGATGAGCGCGAGCTGCTCGTCGGGAACGCTGGTATCGATCTTGACGATCGACTGCTCGTTGCACGTCATCGCCTCGGCGAACGTGCCGAGTCCGGTCATTGCCATGTACTGGCTGCCGTCGGCCCGGTTGCCCCGCATTGCCATCATGACGTTCATCTCGTTGTCGCACAGGTGCGACTGGTCGTGCAGGCAGAACCAGCACTCACCGCACGCCGGGATGAACGCGGCGACGATCTTGTCGCCCGGCTTGACCTTGGTGACTTCCTTGCCCACCTCGAGCACCGTGCCCGCGCCTTCGTGGCCGAGGATGGTGCCGGGCATGAGGCCGACGTAGCCGTTCTTCAGGGACAAGTCGGAGTGGCAAACGCCGCTCGCGCCGAGCTGGACCACCACGTCTCGCGGGCCGGGCGGGGTGGGGTCTACGTTCTCGATCGTGAGCGGCCCGCCGGTTTCGGTGAACATTGCAGCCCGCATGGGCTTCCTCCTCGTGACCTACGTATGTGCGCTTGACCTGGGATGACGTCGCAAAGTTAGCGCCCTTGGTACGACCGGCGCCCACGGCCGATCACGCCGTCGCGCGCGTGGGGACGCGGTTCGCGTCCACTCGGCGCACCCGGAGATTGACGGGGGCGCGAAATGCGCCGTCGTTTAGCATTCGGCGGTGCAGGTTGCGTACTTCGGTCCGGCGGGGACGTTCACGGAGGAGGCGCTGCTCACGCAGCCCGATCTGGCCGCGGGTGAGCGCACCCCGTTCCTCGCCGTCCCCGAGGTGATCGCGGCGGTTGAGCGCGGCGATGCCGACCGCGGCGTCGTCCCGATCGAGAACATGATCGAGGGGTCAGTCTCTGTGACCCTCGACACGCTGGCCTTCGACAGCGAACTGTTGATCCAGCGCGAGATCGACCTCCCGGTGTCGCTGAACCTGTGCGCCCGGCCGGGCGTCACGCTGGGCGACGTTCGCACCGTGGTGTCGTTCCCGCACGCGATCGCGCAGTGCCGGGCGTGGATGGCCAAGAAGGTGCCCGACGCGGAGCCCCGGGCGTCGCACTCGACGTCCGACGCGGCGCGAGAGGTCTCGCGGTCGAAGCGCACGGATCTCGCCGCGATCTGCAACGCGCTTGCGGCGGAGTTGTACGGCCTCGAGGTGTTGGCCCGCGAGATCGAAGACCATCCCGAGAACCAGACGCGCTTCGTCCTCGTCGGCCGGGGGATTCCCGCGCCGACCGGGCACGACAAGACCTCGATCGTCTGCTTCCAGCGCGCGGACCGTCCCGGGTCGCTGCTCTCGATCCTGCAGGAGTTCGCCGCGCGCGCGATCAATCTCACGAAGCTCGAATCGCGCCCGACGAAGCGGGGCCTCGGCGACTATTGCTTCTTCATCGATTGCGAAGGTCACGTCTCCGACGAGGTGATCGCGGACGCGCTCCGCAATCTCGTGGCCAAGCAGGCCGAGGTGAAGTTCCTCGGCTCGTATCCCGTCGGTGGTCCGCAGGAAGCCGGTGTCGCGCGCCGCCGGGCAGCCGGACGTGCGTGGAAGCACGCGTCGGAGTGGCTCGACTCACTGCGGAGTCAGATCCGGGAGCCCGAGTGATCGATCTGAAGCGGCTGCGCGACGAGCCCGAGTACCGGCGCGGCATCGAGCGCAAGCGGGTGCGCGCGGGATTGATCGACGAGGTGATCGAAGCCGATGCTTCGCACCGGGCCCTGGTCCAGGTGACCGACGAGTTGCGGGCGCGCCAGAACGCGGCGAGCAAGGAGATCGGCCAGGCCGCCGCGGACGAGCGTCCGGCGAAGATCGCGGCGGCCGGTCGGCTGAAGGACGATCTGGTCGTCCAAGAGAAGGAATTGCAGTCGGTCGACGCGCGGTTGCGCGAACTCGCGCTGCAGTTGCCCAACCCGGCCGACGCGTCGGTGCCCGACGGAGGCGAGGACGACGCCGAGATCGTGCGGGTCGCCGGCCCGACCGGCGTTGCTCCCCCGCTCGATCACGCTGCGTTCTCGGAGGCAATGGGGTTCGTCGACACACCACGAGCGGCCGAGGCGAGCGGGTCACGGTTTGCGTACATCCTCCGGGAAGCCGCACTGCTGGAGCTCGCACTCGTCAATTACGCGATGGCCACGATCGTGCGCCACGGATTCGTGCCGGTGATCACGCCCGCCCTCGTGCGCGAGCGGACGATGGAGGAGGCGGGTTTCTTCCCGACTGATCGGGCGCAGGTGTACGACGTCGACGGCGGCGAGCTCTTCCTGCTCGGCACGAGCGAGGTAGCGCTCTCCGCGCTGCACCGCGCCGAGACGCTGTCACCGGAGCAGTTGCCGGTCCGCTACGGCGGCTACTCGACGTGCTTTCGGCGCGAGGCCGGAACGTACGGAAAGGACACGCGCGGCATCTTCCGGGTCCAT
>DATJAA010000239.1:0-4322 GCA_035516815.1 Acidimicrobiia bacterium
GCCAACGCCATTCGGGGCCGAGGTGCGCGCACGCGGGATGCGAGACATCGAGCACGTCGGCGACGAATGTCTGCGTCCACGGATGACCGTCGAACCGCGCGCCGACGATCTCTCCGTACTCGTCCCACGAGTAGCACGAGTCGGTGGCGGAGTGGATGGCGCACACTGCCAGCCGGCCGGCTCGCACGGCATCGACGATCGCCTTGCGCTGCGCGGCGCTCCAAGGTGTCTCGCCGATGGTGAAGAGCGCGAGGGCGCGAGCCGCACGGATCTCGTCGACTCCGAGGATGCGTACGTCTTCGACGCGCGTTGCGTTCAGCCCGGCGAGCTCGGCGACCTGGGCCACCCCGACCGTCGCCTGGTCGAGCACGCCGTGAACGCCCGCGGGACCGTCGCGATACGGGGCGACCTGGGTGACGAACAGCAAGGACTCGGCCATGCCGCGGCAACGTAGTCGCAGTAGCGTCCGCGCGCATGCAGATCGGTTTCATCGGCCTCGGCGCGATGGGCCTGCCCATGGCGCGGCACTTGCTCGCGGCGGGGCACGACGTCACCGTGGCATCACGCAGCCGCCCTCCCATCGACGCCGCGCTGGCGGCCGGCGCACGCGACGGCACGGATGCGCGAGGTGTGGTCGCCGCGAGCGACATCACGCTCCTGTGCGTTCCCGATACGCCCGACGTCGTCGAGGTGATCGACCACGCCTGGCCGGCACTCGGGCGCGGAAAGATCGTCGTCGACACGTCCACGATCGATCCGGACGTCGAGCGGCAGCAGCACGCGCGCGTCGCGGCGACCGGAGCGGGCTACCTGGATGCGCCGCTCTCCGGTGGGACGACCGGTGCCGTACGGGGAACACTCACGGTGATGGTCGGCGGTGACGGAGCGGTTCTCGAATCGGCGCGCCCGGCCCTCGAGCCGTTCGCGGGGCGCATCGTGCATGCCGGCGGACCCGGGTTCGGCCAGATCGTGAAGCTCTGCAATCAGCTCGTGTACGCGTCGCAGATGCTTGCGGTCTCGGAAGCATGCGCGCTCGCAGTGAAGGAGGGCGTCAGCCTCGACGTCGTGCACGACGTTCTCACACACTCGACCGGCGACTGCACCGCGGTCAGAACCCGCATTCCGTTCGAAGGCGCCCGACCGGACACACCGGCTTCCGACGGATGGCGACCCGGCTTCATGACGACGCTCATGGCGAAGGACGTCGATCTCGTCCTGCGCGCGGCGGCGCACGCCGGTGTACCCGCGACGGCTGCCGAAGCCGTTCGGCCCGTCCTCCGGGAAGCCCTGGACGACGGGTTCGGTCGGGAAGACTTCTCCGCGCTCGGCAAGGTGGTTCGCCGGCACGCCGGTATGGAGTAGCTCGCCCGCACGCCGCCGCCGCCCCCCCGCCGCCGATCCCCATCGCCCCCGAAGGCCGCCCCGGCCGGCCGGCACGCGCGAGCAGACCGGGACGCGCCTGGCCTCCTGGACCATAATGATGCGTGGTGGCGGACAGGGACGAAAGTCGTATCGCGCTCGAAGGGAGCGAACGGTGGCCCCGGGGCGTCACCGTCGGTCTGGGCGCGGCCGGCGCGATCGGCATGGTGCTCATCGCGATCTCCGGGGTCGTGGTCGGACCGACCGGACCGACCGGCTCGTCGGTCGAGCGGGTCATCCTCGCGTGGGCCCCCAAGGGGTCCGCGGCCACGGTCGTAGGCGCGGTCACGATGACACTCGGACTCATCCTCGTGCTCGGCGCATGGCTCGTGCTCGGGTTGTTGCTTCGCCGCGGCGCATCACTCCGGCCGCTGTTCCGCATCACGTGCATCTGGGCCGCGCCGCTCCTCATCGGTCCGCCGATCTTCAGTCGCGATCTGTACAGCTACGCGGCCGACGGCATGATGGTGAGCCGGCACATCAGCCCGTACGCGCACGGCCCGGCCGCGCTCGGCGCGTCCAAGTTCCTGACGCCCGTGAGTCACGCGTGGCTGACCACACCGTCACCATACGGGCCGTTCTTCTTGCGGCTCGCGAACGTCGCGGTGCGGCTGTCGGGCAACAGCGTCGTCACCTCGATCATGATTCTCCGGTTGATCGAGCTCGTGGGGATCGCACTGATCGCGATCTCGCTCCCGCCGCTCGCCCGCGCGGCGGGCAAGGATCCAGCGCGCGCGGTCTGGCTCGGCGTCTGCAACCCCTTGGTCCTGTTCCACTTCATCGGCGGGGGTCACAACGACGCGCTGATGATCGGCCTGATCGTCGCCGGGCTCGCGGTCGCGACGACGGCGAACCGGCCCCTGTTGGGCGTACTGCTCTGCATGCTCGCGGCCACGATCAAGATCCCGGCCGTCGTGCCCGCCGGGTTCATCATCTTCGACGCGGTCCGGCGCGCTCCGGCCGAGCGCCGGGTCAGGGAGTTCGCGCGGCTGTCCGCGTTGGGATCCCTCGCGTTCCTGCTGATCGCGTGGGCGTGCAATCTCGGTTGGGGCTGGATCGGCGCGCTCGGGATCCCGGGCACGAACCGCCTCCTGCTCACGCCGACCACGTTCCTCGCCCATTGGATCGCGCACGTCACCGGGCACGAGACCGAAGTGCTGAACCTCGTGCGGACCGCGGGGGCGGTCGCCACGGGCGTCGGCCTGATCTACCTGCTCTGGCGCGCGCCGAGGATGGGAACCGCACGAGCGTGCGGATTCGCGCTCGCCCTCATCGTCGCGCTCGGACCGATCGTGCTTCCTTGGTACGTCCTCTGGGGCCTGATCCCGCTCGCGGCGGTCGGTCGTCGTATCGAACGCGGCTACGCGATCATCGCATCCGTCGTGCTCGCGATCGTCGTGCAACCGTCCGGCTCCTCGATGCCCGACGTCGTCTTGATGCTCACGGTCACGCTGCTCGCGGCGTTGGCGATCGCAATCGCGTGGCGCCCCGTGCGGCAGTGGATCCGCAACGATCTCCGCGCCGCGATCGAGGAATACCGCCGCCGCGGCCGCATCACCCGCGGCGCCGACGTTCTCCGGCTCGCGGTTCCCGCGGCGTGGACGGCCCAGGCCCGTACTTCGGAGCACCCGGCCGTCTGAGGGCTCGGACCCGAGTTCACAGGATGCGCGGCTACCGTCGGATGGATGACGGTCACGGCTGCGCGGCGGCGCATCGGCGCCGGCGTCGTCGCGGTGGCGCTCGTAACGGGGGCCGTCGTCGGTGTCGTAGCTCTCCGGCATCGGGAGCCCCCTCCCCCGTCGTGCACGGTGAGTGCCGGCGCGGGCACGCCGCAATACAGCCTCGATATCGACCAAGCCGAGAACTCCACGACGATCGCCGCGGTCGGCAAGCGCCTCGGGCTGCCCGATCACGCGGTCACCGTCGCGCTCGCGGCCGCGCTGCAGGAGTCGAGGCTCCACAACCTGCCCTACGGTGATCGAGACTCGCTCGGGCTGTTCCAGCAACGCCCGTCGCAGGGCTGGGGCACCTCGGCCGAGATCCTGACGCCGAGCTACTCCGCGGCCGCGTTCTTCCTCGCGCTGACACGGGTCTCGGGCTGGGCAACGCTGCCGGTGACCGAGGCCGCGCAGGAGGTGCAACGGAGCGGGGCTCCGACGGCGTACGCCCAGTGGGAAGAAGAAGCGCGCACGCTGGCGATGGCGCTGACCGGCGAGAAGGAGGCGGGCCTGTCGTGCCGGTTCTCGTTGCCACGCGCGCAGAGTCCCGCGCCCGACTTCACGTCGAGCATGGGCAACGAGCTGGGCGTTACCTCACTCGCCACGAACTTCGCAACGCAGCGGGGATGGACCGTCGCGAGCTGGCTCGTCGCACACGCCGAGCAGTTCCGGCTCACGTCGATCTCGTTCCGGGGACGCGAATGGCGAGCGTCGAGCGGGCGCTGGCACAACATCGCGCGAATCGACAACCGCATCCGCGTGCTGCAGCGCCAGACGTGAACGGGCATGCGACGCCGCGCGCGATCACGACGTGGCGTGATCGTGCACGCCGAGAAACACAACTTGGCCGACCGGGGCGTGGTCTTCGTCGAGCCAGCGCGCCGACGCCGCATACGACCGTTCGACGAGCTCCTCGGAATGTGAGAAGTCGACGGGTGACACGGTGAGCGGGCACAACGGGGGAAGGACCCGGAGCTCGACCCTCGACTCGTAACGCTCGACGTCGACGGCGAGCTGCTTGTGCAGCAGGAGACTCAGCGCGTGAAGGGCCATGGCAAGTGCGCTGGGCGGTGGTTCGGTGAGCGCGCACGCGTGGCCCGCGCACAGCACCCATATCTCGTCGACGCCGGGAAGCGCGACCGCGTGGGAGATCGGCGTGTTGTTGCCGACGCCGCCGTCCATGTA
>DATJAA010000240.1:0-5083 GCA_035516815.1 Acidimicrobiia bacterium
CGCTCCGGGACTCCAGCTCGACTACAACTTCGCCGGTTCGCCGGCGCTGGTGACGCAGATCAAACAGGGTGCGCCGGCCGACGTGTTCGCGTCGGCGGACGAGTCGAACATGCAGAAGCTCGTCGATGACGGGACGGTCGACACCCCGCAGGTGTTCGCGCACAACCTGCTCGAGATCGCGGTCGCGCCCGGGAACCCGAAGCACATCCAGACCCTCGCGGATCTCGAGAAGCCCGGCGTCACCCTCGTGCTCGCCGACGAGTCCGTGCCTGCGGGCAAGTACGCCCGCCAGGCGTTCGCGAAGGCTGGACTCCCCACGCCGGTGCCCGCCTCGAACGAGCTGGACGTCAAATCGGTGCTCACGAAGCTCGAGCTCGGCGACGCCGACGCCGCCGTCGTGTACGTCAGCGACGTGAAGACGGCCGGCGACAAGGTGCTCGGTATCCCGATTCCGACGAACCAGAACGTGCTCGCGACATACCCGATCGCCGCGCTCAAGGACTCGAAGAACCCGAGCGCGGCGGCCGCGTTCGTCACCGAGATGGTGTCCGGCTCCGGACAACAGTCATTGAGGGCAGCCGGCTTCCTTCCGCCGACCAGCGGGTAGTCCCGACGAGCGGGTAGTCCTGAGTGAGGTCAGGCGTCCGGCGAACGCCGGGAGTCGGTTCCGCGCGCCGTCGCGGTCTCGGCGGCGATCCAGTCGAGATACGGCCCGAGCCCGCCGGTGATGGCGATCTCGACGATCTCGGGCGTCTCGTACGGGTGGCGCGCGCGTATGACTTCGATCGCCGGCGGCGCGAGGTCGTGGGTGGTCTTGCAGACGAACAGCCACTCTTGCGCCTGTTCGATCGATCCGTGCCAGCGGTAACGACTCGTGATCGGCCCGATCGTCTGGGCACACGCGATCAAGCGCGCATCCAACAGGTTCGCGACGATCGCCTCGCCGCGGGCGATGTCGTCGATCGTGAAGTGCAGCTGCACGGGTGCCACGCCTGTCGATTCTTACCCGATTGCCAGGTTTGGCTCGCCGCTCCGGTCCAGAACGGAGTGCTCGCCCCGGTACCGTTATGGAGTGCCGGTGACGCGAACGCAAGGCCTGCGCGCGTCATTTCCGGTGCTCGCAGTCGTGGTGGCGTCGGGGATCGCAGGGGCGGCAACGCCCTGCGCGCCGACCGGTGTCGCGGTCGTCGACCACCTTCTGACGGGAGTGCTCGCGGCCGCGGTCGCGCTGGCGGCCACCGTGGCGTCTCCCGTGGCACTCGCGATCGGCGCGCTGACCCTTCTCGTCGCCGGCGCCTCCTGGCCGGTTCACCTCATCGGGCTCGCGCTGGTCGTGCTCCTCGCCTTCCTCTTCACGCGTGACCGCCGGCCGCCGTGGGTCCTCGCGCTGATCGGCACCGCGATCGTCCAGTCCCTGCTGCGCCTCCCGGGCACTTCGCCGGAGCGCGCGTCCGCGGCGGTCGCGGCGGTAGGAATCCTGCCGATCCTGCTCTCCGCCGCGTGGCGCGTCTCGGTGGGCCGGTCGGTGCTGCGCCGGCGAGTGGGGCTCGTCACTGTCGCCTTGGGCGCGGTTGTTGTCGTCGGCGGCCTGTACATCGCGGCGCGCACCGACGAGATACTCGACGAGGCTCAGCACGACGCGCGCTCCGGCGTCGCGGCCGCGAGCAAGGGTGACCGCGCAACGGCCGCGGCCGACTTCGAAGCGGCGGGACACGAATTCCGCCGCGCGCGCCACTTTGCCGGCTCGTGGTGGACGCGCCCGGGGCGCGCCGTCCCGATCGTCTCGCAGCAGCTACGCGCGCTCGACCGCGTGTCGTCGATCGGAGCAGAAGCCGTCGACGTCGCGCACGAAGCGGTGGCGCGTGTCGATCCCGACCGGTTGCGCTTCGTCAATGGCCGGCTCGACCTCGCCACCGTCGCCGCCGATCACCGTATCTTCGACGACGCGGCGCGGCGTACCGACGACATCGAGGCGCGGCTCTCCGACGAGCCCGATCTCTGGCTCGCGCCGCCGATCGAGCACGCGATCGAGCGCTTTCGGAAGGTCGTGGCGAGCGCGGGTGACAGTGCGCATACGGCCGCCGATGCGCTCGCGCTCGCGCCGTCGCTGCTCGGCGCGGACGGTACCCGCACCTACTTCATCGCGTTCGTGACGCCGGCAGAGGCGCGCGGCTCGGGCGGGCTGATCGCCAACTACGGCGTGTTGCGCGCCGCGAACGGGAAGATCCACCTGGAGAAGGTCGGCCGCGGGCCCGATCTCGACTTCGCCGGCATCGTGCCGAAGCACCTCGCCGGCCTCACGGATTTCCAGGCGCGCTACGGCCGCTACGACGTTGCGAACACTTGGGAGAACGTCACGATGTCGCCGGATCTGCCCACGGTTGCCCAGGCGATCGCGCAGCTCTACCCACAATCCGGGGGCAGCAGGATCGACGGTGTGATCGAGGTCGGCCCGGTCGGGATGGCCGGCCTGCTCAGCCTCTCGGGGCCGATTCACGTCGCCGGACTCGACTTCCCGTTGAACCAGAACAACATCGCGAACTTCCTCGTGCACGACGAGTACTCCCTGATCAAGGATCAAAGCGCGCGGGCGAACCTGCTCGGGAACATCGCGAGCGCCACGTTCGACAAGCTGACGTCCGGGACGTCGGCGAAGCCCAGCGACATCTCGCAGATCATGAGTCCTGTCGTCCGCTCGCAACAGCTCGCGTTCTGGCTGCGCGACCCCGCCGGCGAGCGCTTCGTGCGACGCATCGGCGCCGACGCGGGCGTCCCACCGGCGGGCGCGGGCGACTCGTTCGGGGCGACGGTGCAGAACGGCAACGGGAGCAAGATCGACTACTACTTGCACCGCATGGTGCGCGACGTGGTGCACGTCGACGGGCGCACCGGTCGTGTGGTCGCACACGTCACGGTCGCGTTGCACAACGCCTCGCCCGCCGGGAACGTTCCGTCGTACGTCATCGGGAACCCGTTCGATCTGCCCGACGGCACGAACCGCACGATCCTCTCTCTGTACTCGCCCCTCGGTCTGCAGCGGGCGACGCTCGATGGCAAGCCGCTCACCCTCGTAACCGAGCGCGAGTTGGGCCGGAACGTGTGGTCCGACTTCGTCGACATCCCGCCGGGTGGCACGCGGACGGTGGCGCTCGACCTCACCGGGACGCTGGATCTCTCGCACGGGCGCTACCACTTCGACTACCTGCCCCAGGTGCTGGCCAACGACGACTCCGTCACGCTCGACGTCGAAGTCGCCAACGCTCACACGACGATGGTCACGACGAGCGGCCTGCCGGCCGGTGCCGCCACCCGGAGCGCGCGCTCAGTGATGGTGACGGTCCCGAGCTCTGACGGGCGCTGGAGCGTCGACCTGGGCCTGCGCCGTTGAGCGGTCGCTCCGTCCGGCCCGCTCTGACCTGCACCGTAGCACCTGGTCTGTCGGGCGGGTCCCGACTTTGGACTCGCCCCGACTTCCTGGTATCCTGACCGCGGAGAGTGTTCTGGGTGAGCTTTCGGTGTGCCGTCGGCGCACGAGGGTGCTGGGCAGGGAGGAACGCGGGGATGGCGATACGCAGGCTGGGTGCCGTCTTGGCGCTTTCGACGATCGCCGTTGTGGGGACTGCATCGGCGGCGGCGGCGCGCGATTACCCGCCGACGACGAGCTCGGTCGTCAGCGACGGATCAGCAACAACGCCGACAACGGTCGCCGCACCGGCGAGCGCCGCGACGGGGTTGCCGTTCACGGGCAGCAGCGACACCGAACTGGTGTGGGTCGGCCTCGCGTGTGCCGGGGCCGGAGCGCTGGTCGTGGCACGCACGCGCCGCGGTCACCGCGACGCCTGATCCCAATCGCTGATCCGCGACGCTCGCGCAACCGGTTGCGCCCGTTTCCGCGCGCGTTAGCGCGCCGGACCGATGACCATCGGGAAGTACTCGATCGAGCGGATACCCGAGGTGTACGCGAGCGTGTGGCCCGGAGCCACGGAGTAGTCGGGGATGCGGCGGTGCCATTCACGCAGCGCGATACGGAGTTCCTGGCGCGCAAGATGTGAACCGAGGCAACGATGGATGCCGCCACCGAATGCGAGGTGGCGGTTCGCGGCGCGGTCGAAGCGAACGGTCTCGGCGTCCTCGAACTCGTGCTCGTCAGTGTTGGCGGCACCGAGCATCACCATGACCTGATCACCCTTGTTGACCGGGCACCCGCCGAGCTTCGTGTCGCGGGTCGCCACTCGCGCGACCCCCATCACCGGGGTTTCCCAGCGCAGCAGCTCCTCGACCGCGGCCGGGATCAGCTCCGGCTGGTCGACGAGCTGCCGCCGGTGTCCGTCGTGTTGCGCGAGGAACGCGAACATGCAATCGAGGGTCGCGGTGACGGTGTCGAGCCCGGCGATGAGGAACAGGAAGCAGATGTCGAGGATCTCGGTGCGCTTCAGGCGCTCACCGTCGACCTCCGCGTCGAGAAAGTGGCTGAGCAGATCGTCGCGCCGCTCGACTTCGCGCTCGTCGAGGATCTCGTCGAAGTACTCGTAGATCGAGTTCGCCGTCGCGCGCTGCAGCTCGTTCATCTCGTCGCTTCCGTACGCGGTACCAGTCACCTGATCGGGCCGGATGATCCCGTCCTTCATGGCAAGGAATCGCGGCAGCTCGTCAAGCGGAAGCCCGAGCAGTGTCAGGAACACCTGCGACGGGAACGGCACCGAAAATTCGCTCGCGAAGTCGATCTCGCTCCGACCGTCGAATCCGTCGATGAGATCGTTCACCAACTGGTTCACCGAGGGCTCGAGCAGGGCCATCTGGCGGGGCGCGAAGATCGGGTCGAGGATCTTGCGGTACTTCTTGTGCTCGGGTGGATCTATCTGCAGTGGGATGAGTGGGCGGACGTTCTTCAGGTCGACCGCCGACATGTTCGACGAGAAGGTCTCGGGATCGCGGAACGCGTCGTCGATCGGCTCGCGACCTGTGAGCACGACGCCGACGCCGTCGACCGCCATGACCGGCATGCTCTCTCGCAGCGCCTTGAACATTGGTTGCGGATTCGCGGCGGTGTCCGGATCCATACCCGCGAGGGGGTTGTCGGACG
>DATJAA010000241.1:0-2465 GCA_035516815.1 Acidimicrobiia bacterium
AGGGCGTCGGCCCCGAGCCCCCGCGTTGCACGGCGGGATCGTCGATGAACCCGGGACCCGGAAAAGTCAGGTAACCTGACTATCGGTCGACGTCGCCGACCACGAAGAAGATGCTGCCGAGCACCGAGATGAGGTCGGGCATGAGCGCGCCGGGCAGCAGCGCCGGGATGACCGAGACGTTGGAGAACGAGGCCGTCCGCATCTTCAGACGATACGGCTCCTCGGCGTCGGTGCCGATCACGTAGTACCCCATCAGACCGAGCGGGTTCTCGGTGCGGACGTAGATCTCGTCCTGCGGGATCTTGATCCGCTTGGGAAGCTTCGGCGCGATGAACTCCCCGGCCGGCAGCTTCTCCATGCACTGCTCGATGATCTTGCACGACTCCCACATCCGCTGGACGAGAACCCACAGCCGGTCGTACGAGTCGCCGCGCGCCCCGATCGGGACGTCGAACTCCACCTCGCCGTACTTCTCGTAGGGTGAGTCCTTGCGCGGGTCCATCGCGACGCCGCTCGCCTGTAGCACCGGGCCCGAGCAGCCGTACGCCGCCGCGACCTCGGGCCGGAGCACGCCGATTCCCTTGGTGCGGGCGAAGATGATCTCGTTGCCCATCACGAGGTCCTCGAAGTCCTGGAGCTTCGCACGGATCCAGCGTAGCGTCTCTCCCGACTGCTTCAGGAACCCGCGCGGCAGGTCGTCCTTCAATCCGCCGACGCGCACGAACGAGTGGTGCATCCGCGCGCCGGTCGTCGACTCCATCAGCGCCTGGATCATCTCCCGCTCGCGGAACGCGTAGAACATCGGCGTCATCGCCCCGAGCTCGAGCGGGAACGAGCCGCAGAACATCAGGTGGTTGAGAATGCGGTTCCATTCCGCGAGCATCGTGCGGATCCACTGCGCGCGCTCGGGCACCTCGATGCCGAGCATCCGCTCGATCGCGATGACCCAGCCGAGCTCGTTGTTGAACGCCGACAACCAGTCGTGCCGGTTCATGAGCACGAGAACCTGCTTGGTGTCGCGATACTCGGCGAGCTTCTCCGCCGCGCGGTGCATGTACCCGATCACCGGCTCGGCCCGGACGATCCGCTCGCCGTCGAGCTCCAGGACGACCCTCAGGACCCCGTGCGTCGACGGGTGCTGCGGCCCGATGTTGAGGATCATTTCTTCCGTGGCGAGGGGCTGGTCGACGACCACGTCGATGCCTCCCCCACGGACGAGCCACGCGTCGCTCGCGGAACCGAACGTCGCGGTCTGCTGCTCGGTGTCCGTCGCGTCCATCGAAGCTGAAGCGTAGCAGAGGTCCGGCGGTATGCTGCCGCGAAATGCCTGCCGGTTCGCGTCGTCGCGCCCCGTCACAGCCGTCGTCGGCGTCCAAGCCGACATCCGCTTCCGACCGCCGCCGTCGCATCCCGTCGGTCGACACGCTCCTCCGGTCGCCGGCGGGACGGAAGGCGTCCGGAGAATTCGGTCGCGCGATCCTCAAGCGGGCGATCGTCGAGGCGCTCGCCGAGCTCCGCGGTGCGCAAGGCGGGCGCGCCGCGGCCGCCTCGGATCCGGACGCGATCCTCGCACTCGCGGTCGAACGCGCCGCCCGCGAGACCCACGGCGTCGACGAAGCGATCAACGCGACCGGCATCCTGCTCCACACGGGGCTCGGCCGCGCGCCGCTGCACCCGGAGGCGGCCCGCGCCGCGACGCGGGCGAGCACCGGCTACGCGGATCTGGAGGTCGACCGCGCGACGGGTGCGCGCGGAAGGCGCACCCGTCGCGCGGAGGCGATGCTCTGCGCGCTCACCGGCGCGCAGGATGCGATCGCCGTCAACAACAACGCCGGAGCCCTGCTGCTCACGATCGCGTCGCTCGCGCGCCGCAAGGAGGTCGTCGTCTCTCGCGGCGAGCTGATCGAGATCGGCGGCGAGTTCCGGCTTCCCGAGATCATGACCGCGGCCGGCGCGAAGCTCGTCGAGGTCGGGACGACCAACCGAACGCGGCCGACCGACTACCGCCGCGCGATCGGGTCCCGGACGGGGCTCGTTCTCAAGGTGCACCCCAGCAACTTCCGCGTCGTGGGGTTCGCGCAGTCGGTCCCCGCGTCCGAGCTCGCCGCGCTCGCGTCGGACGCGGGCGTGCCGTTCGCGTTCGACGTCGGGAGCGGACTGCTGGATCGCGTGGCCGGCGTTCCGGACGACGAGCCGACGGTGAGCGAGGCGCTTCGGGCGGGCGCGGGACTCGTGTGCTTCTCGGGCGACAAGCTCCTGGGCGGCCCCCAGGCCGGATTCACGGTGGGCGACGCGCGCCTCGTTTCCCGTTTGCGCGCCAATCCGATCGCCCGCGCGGTGCGCATGGACAAGATGAACGTCGCGGCGCTGGAGATGACCCTCCGTCTGCACGCGACCGGGCGCCGGAACGAGCTGCCGCTGTGGGCGCTCCTCGCGGCTTCCCCCCGGTCGCTGCGCGCTCGCGC
>DATJAA010000242.1:0-5856 GCA_035516815.1 Acidimicrobiia bacterium
GACGTGATCATGGGCTGCGTCATGCAGGTCGGCGACCAGGGGATCAACATCGCTCGCAACGCGGCGCTCGCGGCTGGTTTCCCCGAGTCGGTTGTGGGCACGACGGTCGACCGGCAATGCGGATCGTCACAGCAAGCGGCCCACTTCGCGGCGCAGGGCGTGATCGCCGGCGCGTACGACGTCGTGATCGCGGCGGGCGTCGAGAACATGACGCGTGTCCCGATGGGCGCGTCGGTCGCCGAAGGCAAGTACGGCTTCCCGTTCGGCCCGATGATGACCGGCCGTTATCCGAACCTCGTCCCGCAGGGGATCTCCGCGGAGCTGATCGCCGAGAAGTGGGACATCTCGCGTCAAGACAACGACGCGTTCTCAGTCGAGTCACACAAGCGCGCGGCGCGCGCAACCGAAGAGGGCCGCTTCGACCGCGAGATCCTGCCGGTGAACATCACAACGGAATCGGGCGAGGAGGTCATGCGGACGGACGAGGGCATCCGTCCCGACTCGTCGATGGAAACGCTCGCCAAGCTCAAGCCGGCGTTCAAGCCCGACGGTGTCGTCACCGCCGCGAACTCGTCGCAGATCACCGACGGCGCCGCGGCCGTGCTCGTCATGAGCGAGGAGAAAGCCAACCAGCTGGGCCTCAAGCCCCGGGCGCGCTTCCACACATTCGCGCTCGCGGGCGTCGACCCGGTCCTGATGCTCACCGGCCCGATCCCGGCCACCACGAAGGTGCTGGAGCGGGCGAAGATGACGCTCGACCAGATCGACCTCATCGAGATCAACGAGGCGTTCGCGCCGGTCGTCCTGTCGTGGGAGAAGGAGCACCACCCCGACATGTCGAAGGTGAACGTGAACGGCGGCGCGATCGCACTCGGGCACCCGCTCGGCGCGTCGGGCACCCGGCTGATGACGACGCTGCTCAACGAGCTCGAGCGTACCGGCGGCCGCTGGGCGCTGCAGACGATGTGCGAGGGCGGCGGCATGGCGAACGCCACGATCATCGAGCGCCTCTGACCCGGGCGTACCATCGACGTCGGTCATGGTCGACGTCGTCTGGTTCGCATTGAAGGTGCTGGTCGCGGTGATCGCCGCGGTCGTCATCTACCTGATCGGCGCGCGCAGCATCGGCAACTTCTCGAAGTCCGAGCCACCGCCGGACCCGTCGGAGATCCCGCTCGAAGACGTCGACTACCGCTACCGCTGCATCGTGTGCGGGGCGCACGCCGTGCTGTTCGCCGCGCCCGAGGGGGAGGTCCCCGAGGCGCCCCGGCATTGCCGCGAACCGATGGTCCTCGTCACCTCGGTCGAGTAGCCCGGCCGATCCACGACGTCCAGCTCGTCGGCGACGTCCACAGGCTGTGGATAACTCTGTGGGGAATCACACGTTTGCAAGTCGGTCATCGAGCGGCAACCTCGCGGTCAGCGGTAGTTCGTCGCCATGAGGAACCCGCCGCTGATCAGGGCGATGCCGAGCAGCAGGTAGCGGTTCTCGGTGTCGGGCCCCGGGAGCAGGTTCAGGTAGTTCGTGACGACGACGATCAAGCCGACCGCGAGCATCGTGGTGAGCCCGACCGGCACCCACAGCTTCGAGGGCGGCGCCTTCTTCGGCGGCGGGGGCGTGTATCGCGACCGCTTGCTCTTACTCTCGGGCATGGCCGAAAGAGTACGCGACAATGCTCACGTGCCGCGCGTGCTGGTCATCGACAATTACGACTCGTTCGTCTACAACCTCGTCCAGTATCTGGGCGAGCTGGGCGCCGAGCCGGTGGTGCACCGCCACGACGCCGTCTCGCTCGACGACATGCGCGCGCTCGAACCCGACGCGGTGTTGATCTCCCCCGGTCCGGGCCGGCCCGCCGACGCCGGTCTCTCCAACGAAGCCATCCACGTGTTCGGCGAGCACGGCACGCCGGTCCTCGGGGTCTGCCTCGGGCTGCAGTGCATCGGCGAGCTCTACGGCGGCTCGGTCGTGCGCGCGCCGCACGTCATGCACGGCAAGACCTCGGAGATCCGGCACCAGGGTGCCGGCGTCTTCCGCGGGCTCCCGAGCCCTTTCACCGCGACCCGCTATCACTCCCTCGTCGTCGCCCGAGAGACGGTTCCCGAAGTGCTGGAGATAACCGCCGAGTCCGAAGACGGCCTGGTGATGGGTCTCCGTCACCGCGATTTCCCGATCGAAGGCGTGCAGTTCCACCCCGAATCGATCCTCACGAGTGGTGGGCACCAACTTCTTTCGAACTTCCTTGCTGCGGCGGGCGCGGAAGGTGCGCGCGCCCGCGCGTGACCTCGGCGAGCCCGTCGTCGATGAGTGACGCGAGCACTTCTCCGTCGAGTTCGACCGCGGCAACCGGGCCGCTGCGAAGCCGGGCCATCACGTTGCCGCGGCGCTGGCGGAACGAACCTTCGTAACGCGCCTGGCGGTGCTTCGTCTCGCGGTCGTGCGTACCTCGGGTCGCGCAACGCGACCTGATCGGGCACGCGTCGCAGTACGGCGTGCGCGCGGTGCACACGGTCGCGCCGAGATCCATGAGCGCGAGCAGACGGTCGCGCGGCGACATGCGCGACGTCAGCGCTCGCGCGCACGCTTCGCTGTCGGCGTCGGACAGCTGGTTGCCGCAGACGCGTTCGCACACCCGCCGGATGTTCACCTCGATACCGATACGGTCATGGCCATCAGCCTGGGCGGCCACCGCCGCCGCGGTGTAGCGGCCGACGCCGCGCAGCTCCGAGAGGTCGTCGGGCCAACCGTGCTCCGTGATCTGCACCGCGGCTTCCCACAGCCAGCGGGCGCGGCGGGGATAGCCCAGCCGGCCCCACGCGCTGATCACCGGGGCGGGGCCGGCGCCGGCCATGGCGGCCGGGGTCGGGAACTCTTCGATGAAGCCGTCGAAGACGGCCGCGACGCGCGGGGCCTGCGTCTGCTGCAGCATCAACTCCGAAACGAGGATCGTCCAACGGTCGCGCGACGCGCGCCACGCGAGACCGTGCCGTCCGTGCTCGCGGTACCAGCGCGCCAGCGCGGCTGTCACGGGCTCGTGGTCGTCGTCGAGGGCGCCCCGGTTGTAGACGGAGTGCTCGACGCGATGCCGACCGTGAGCACAACGTTGCTGTTGGGCGGCACTTGGGTACCGGGCTCGGGGTTCTGGTCAACGACCCGGCCGACGTTCGCGTCGTCGATCCGGTTCAGGATCGACACGGTGAACCCCGAGGCCTCGAGCTCGGCCTTCGCCCGCGCGGTCGTCTCGCCGATCTTGCTCGGCATCGGGATCGTCTGTGCACCGCTCGAGACGTAGATGTTGATTGGCGTATTGATCGCAACCGACTTGCCCGCCGGCGGATCGGTGCGGATGACCTGGCCCGAAGGTACGGAATTGCTCGTCTGCGAGATCGGCGGATTCAGGGTGATGAAGCCGTTCTGCTCGAGCTCACGCGTCGCGTCGTCGAGCGAAAGTCCCTTCACGTTGGGGACGGGCACCGGCGCAGGGCCCGACGACACGAAGATGTTGACGGTCGAGCCGATGTCGACGGTTGTCCCGGGTTTGGGGTTGCTGTCGAACACGGTTCCGGGCTCGGCTGCGTTCGACTGCGTGTGGGGCACGACGACGAAGCCGAGCGACTGCAGCTCGAGTGTCGCTTCGGCCTGGGTCTTGCCGGTGGTGATATCGAACGGAATTTGCTTCTGACCGGGCCCGGCGCTCACGTACAGGATCACCGTTGCCCCGCGCTTGGCGGTCTTCCCGCCGGCCGGGTCCTGGCGCACGACGGTGTCGACCTTCGCGGTCGCGCTGGTGATGCGCTGAATCGACGCCTTGAGGTGCGCGTTCGCCAGCACCTGCGTCGCGACCTGCACGTTCCTGGTGGTCACGTCCGGGACGGGCACGCTTTCCTGTGCACCACCGAGCTTTACTGCCGCGAACAGGATCGCGCCGACAACCGCGGCGAGGCCGAGCAACGTGAGCACCCACACCAATGCGGTGTTGCGCTTCTTGCGGGCGATCGGAGGGTTCCCGGTGACGCGACCACGGTCGTCCACCTTCGGTACCACCGCCGTGGTCGCTCCGTACGCGGCGGCGGCCGCGGCGGTGGTCGCGGCCGGGATCGTCGCGGTCGCGCCCGGTGTCGGGTTGTCGACGACGAGCGCGGTCGCGGGAGCACCCAGGACCGGGCGACCGCGCCGGAAGCGGAGAATGTCGGCGCGCATGTCGTCGGCGGTCTGGTAGCGGTTCGCGGGGTCCTTCGCGAGCGCGGTGATGATGATGATCTCGAGGTCGGGCGGGATCTCGGGGTTGCGCTCCGTCGGCGGGACCGGGTCTTCGCGCACATGTTTGTATGCGACCGATACCGGCGATTCGGCGGTGAACGGTGCCACGCCCGTGACCATCTCGTACAGCACGACGCCGAGCGCGTATACGTCGCTCCGACCGTCGACGGGCAGGCCCTGTGCTTGCTCGGGTGAGAAATAGGTCGCAGTGCCCATCACCGAACCGGTCTGGGTGAGCCCGTCGCTCGTTCCCGCGCGCGCGATGCCGAAGTCGGTCACCTTCACGGTTCCTGTTCGCGTGAGGAGCACGTTGCCGGGCTTCACGTCGCGGTGCACGACTCCGTTGCGGTGGGCGAATCCGAGCGCGGATGCGATCTCCGCGGTGATCTCGGCCGCCTGGCTTGCGTCGAGCGGCGCTTCCGAGCGGATCAGGTCGCGAAGCGACCGACCCTCGACGTACTCCATGACGATGAAGTACGTCCCGTCCTCCTGGCCCCAGTCGTAGATCGCGACGATGTTCGGATGGTTCAGGTTGGCCGCGGCCTGGGCTTCCCGGCGGAAGCGCTCGACGAACGACGGCTCGCGCGCGTATTCGGGGAACAACGCTTTCAACGCGACGGGCCGGTTGAGCAACTGGTCGCGCGCGAGATACACCTCGGCCATTCCGCCCTGCGCGAGCTCGCGTTGGATCTCGTATCGGTTGGAAAAGACCCTTCCGGCCAGCGTCATGGTGGCGAAAACCCTATCCGCCGTTCCCGGATCCGCCTGGTTGCGCACCACAAGGCGAAGCGGGTGTCGGACTGTTCAAGAGTGTCTGGAGGATTTGCTTTGCAACCGGCGCCGCAACGCGCCCGCCCGTGACTTCCGCCTGATTGGATCCGCCGTGCTCGATGAGCACTGCGACTGCATATTTCGGGTGATCTGCCGGCGCGAACGCGATGAACCACGCGTGCGGTGGCTCACCGTCGGCGGTCTCCGCGGTCCCCGTCTTGCCCGCGACGGCAACGCCCGGGATCTGTGCCGCGGTACCGGTTCCCTGCGGATTGTTCACGACCTGGAGCATGAACTGTCGCATCGTGTCGGCGGTCGCGGGATCCATCGCGCGCTTGTATTGCTGTACGGGTACGCGCGATACGACCTTGTCATTCGGGTCGAGGACGCAGTTGACGAAGTGCGGCTGCAGGATCGCCCCGCCGTCGGCCACGCCTTCGGCGACGAGCGCCATCTGGATCGGCGGTACGAAGACCTGGTTCTGACCGATAGCATCCTGCATGAACTTGGGCTGGTTCTCCTGGAACGTTCCCGGGATCGGGCCCGTGCTCGCGACGATCGGAGGGTCGATCCCGGATCCGTCTTCACGAGGCGGATCGGTCTGCACGCCGAAGCGTTGAACGCCCGTTGCGAACTGTTCGCCCAGGTCGAATCCGACGGTCGCGTACGTCGTGTTGCACGACACGATGAAGCCTTCGAGCAGGCTTCCGCCGCATTTCTCCTTGCCGAAGTTGTAGAGCGGTACACCGTCCGTCTCCGGCAGGATGATGTGATCGACGACCGGGAAGTGCTTGTCCACGTCGACGTTGTCCTGCAGTGCGATC
>DATJAA010000243.1:0-8389 GCA_035516815.1 Acidimicrobiia bacterium
GAACGGTGGAGTGGGCAGGTCGTCGTGGCCATGGCCAACCCGAACGACGTCTTCGCCCTCGACGACATCCGCGTGCTCACGGGCCAGTCGATCCTCGCGGCGCTGGCCGACACCGGCCACCTGCTCGCCGCGATCGAAGACACTTACTCGCGTTCTGATCTCATCGAGAGCTCGCTCGACGACGCGGCCGACGACTACGACGCCGAGGCCGAGATATCGAGCGGCGCGCTCGTCGACGACGCACCGGTCGTCAAGCTCGTGAACGCGTTGCTGGAGAAGGCCGTGGCCGACCGCGCCTCGGACCTCCACATCGAACCGGCATCGAGGAGTGTCAGCATCCGGATGCGCATCGACGGCATCCTGCACGACACGTCCGAAGCGCCGCTCAACGTCCTGCGGCCGATGGTCAGCCGCCTCAAGGTGATGGGCAGCCTCGACATCGCGCAGAACCGCATCCCGCAGGACGGCCGCTTCTCGTTGAGTGTCCAGGGACGCCCGATCGACGTCCGCATCGCGACGGTCCCGACCGCCGCGGGCGAGGCCGTCGTGTTGCGGTTGCTCGATCCCGTCCGTGGCGCGATGGACATCTCGAGCCTCGGATTGTCGGAGTACGAGAGCAGCCGCCTCGTCACCGCGTTCGAGGCGCCGCAGGGCGCGATCTTCGTCACCGGGCCGACCGGCTCCGGGAAGTCGTCGACGCTCTACGCGCTGATCTCTTCGGTGAACACGCGCGACAAGAGCATCGTGTCGGTAGAGGACCCGGTCGAGTACCGCCTCGACGGCGTCAAGCAGATCCAGATCAACTCGCGCGCGGGCATGACCTTCCCGGGCGCGCTCCGGTCGACGCTGCGCGCCGACCCCGACGTGATTCTCGTCGGCGAGGTGCGCGACGCGGAGACCGCTCGCATCGCGGCGGACGCCTCGATCACGGGTCACCTCGTGCTGTCGACGTTGCACGCGACCAGCTCCGCGGCCGCGCCGATCCGGCTCGTCGACATGGGGGTGGAGCCGTATCTCGTCGCCTCCGCGATCTCCTGTATCGCCGCGCAACGGCTCGCCCGCAAGTTGTGCGAGCACTGCGCCCAGCCCATCGAGCCCGATCTCGCCGTACTGACCCGGCTCGGCGCAACCGATGAGATCCTGGCCCACGGCATCACCGTGCGCGGGCCCGTCGGTTGCTCGAACTGCCGCCACACTGGCTATCGCGGCCGCGCCGCCATCTTCGAGATCATGCCGGTCACCGAAGACATCACACGCCTGATCGTCGAGCGCGCTCACAGCGTCGAGATCCAGAACGTTGCGGTCGAACAGGGCATGGACACGCTCCGCGTCGCGGCGTTGCGCCGCGTTCTGCGCGGCGAGCTCAGCATCGAGGAGATGGCCCGCGTCGTCTCGTAGAGACTGTCGCGAGGGTCTCAGAGCGCGAAGTAGATCGCGCAGAACGCACCGAACGCGAGGCAGTAGATCCCGAAGGGCGTCAGCGTCCGCGTCTCGAAGAAACGTACGAGGAAGCGCGTCGACAGGTACGCGGAGATCCCGGCGACGACGGCGCCGACGAACACCTGTCCTCGTATGCCGTTGCCCAGCGGCCCGGTGAGGTCGGGAAGCTTGTAGAGCCCCGCACCGAGGATGATGGGCGTGGCGAGCATGAACGCGAATCGCGCCGAGTCCTCGTGATCGAGGCCGCGCATGAGTCCGGCCACCATCGTGATGCCAGAGCGGCTGATCCCGGCGAACAGCGCGCCGATCTGCATACAGCCGATGAAGAACGCCTCGCCGTACGACAGCGTCTCGATGCGGCGGCCGCCGGTGAACCCGTCGCCCCGGTAGCCGACGCCGGCCGCGACGCGCCGGCGCAGCGCCTCGCCGACGAGCAGGACGACGCCGTTGAACATCAGGAAGATCGCGGCTGCCTCGGGTTTGGCGAACACGACGCGCAACTCGTGTTCGAACACGAGCCCGACGAGACCCGCAGGAATCGTCGCGACGATCAGCAACATGCCCAGCCGCGCGTCGGGGGTGGTGATCCGGCGCTCGCGCGCGCTGCTCGCGAGCCCAGCGACGATCCGCACCCAGTCCTTGCGGTAGTAGAACAGCAGCGCGAGCGCGGTCGCTACGTGCAACGCGACGAGGAACGCCAGAAAGAACGACTCCGTCGACTCCGCCTTCGTGAGGTTGTCCCACCCGAGGAGCTCTGGGATGAGGACGGAGTGCCCCAGGCTCGATACCGGAAACAGCTCGGTGACGCCCTGCAGGAACCCGATAACGATCGCCTGAAAGTAGGACAGCATGACCGCATAGCCTCGCGCACCCGCGCGCCGGTCATGGATCTCTGCGCACGCCTCCAAGGTAAAGAAAACGTGGATGTTGCCGCCCGTGGCCCAACCGTCGTGCCCAGGTCGTCGGCAGTGCCTTGGCCTCCTCGGCGGAAAGGTAGCGAGCAGGTTCGAGCGTGACGCCCGCCCGCGCGAAGCCTGGCGCAATCGTGTCTGCGACGTAATCGGGCGTCGGAACCGGAAGATCCTCGTAGCGCGCCGGCGTCGAGTCGAACCAGATCTCGCCGTTCAGTGTCACCTGCACGCGGGCGCCGGCGCGCGCGAGCGCGGCAATGCCGCTCAACACATCAGGCCGCGCGCGCACGATGCCTTCCAGCAACTTGCCCCACGGCAGCAACACGTCGACCTCATCGGCGATGCACTCGAGCGGTGCCGGCAGCTCTTCGACCGACGCGTGCAGCAACAGGAGGTTGGCTCGCCCGCCGCGCGCCGGCTTGCGCGCGGCGCGGTGGGCCGTGTCGCCCATGGGCTCGTCCAGTGCGTCGATGCCGATGACGAGCCAATCGGGCCGTTGCGACGCAAGGTGATACGCGAAATGCGCATCACCGGTACCGACGTCGACCGCACAACTCCTGTACGCGTCCCGGACGGCCGCGAGCTCACCTGGTTCCATCGGCGCCGTGCGACTCTTGCCGACGACGCGTGTCAGCCTCATCTGCGACCCGCGATGGCCAGCACGCGCGCGTAAGCCTGCTTGTGGCTCATGCCGGGGAGCTGCGAGAGCGCCTTCGCAATCGTCTTCGGCGTGACATCCTGTTCCAGGAGAGAACGAATCAAACGGTCGAGTTGCTCGTCGGTCCCGGCGTCGACGGCATCACTCCGCTCGAGCCCGCGCACCGGCGGCGCAATCACGATCGTGAACTCCCCGCGGGCCTCCTCGGCCCCGCTCAACTCCTCCGTCAGCTCGGCCGCTGTCCCGTAGCGGAACTCCTCGAACACCTTGGTGATCTCGCGACCTACGCACACCTCCCAGTCCGGACAGACGGAGCTCAGATCCGCGAACAGACCACGCACGCGGCGCGCCGACTCGTGCACGACGAACGCCTCTCGTCGCTCGGCGAGTTTGCGCAGCTCCACCCGGCGCGCGGCCGAGCGGCGCGGCAAGAACCCGACGTAGGAGAACCGATCGACTGCAAGACCGGATGCGCTCAAGACGGCGAGCAGCGACGACGGCCCCGGCACGGGGCTCACCGCGTCGCCGGCCTCGATCGCGCGGCTGACGATGACATAACCCGGATCGCTGAACAGCGGCGTACCCGCGTCGCTGACGAGCGCGACACGCGCGCCGGACTCCAGCTCCCGCAGCACGTCACCGGCGCGCGCGTCCTCGTTGTGGTCGTGATAGCTCACGACGCGGGCATCGGTGCGCACGCCGGTACGCCGGAGGAGGTCGTGGAAACGGCGGGTGTCCTCGGCGAGGACGAGGTCGGCGGCCTGGAGCACCTGCCGCGCGCGCGGCGAGAGATCGTCGTCGTTCCCGATCGGCACCGCGACGACGAAGAGCGCGCCGCGCCGGACGCCCGTCCCCAACTCGCGCAAGGTCACGGTCAACTCGGCCTCGGGATCCCGGAGCGCGGCGACAAGTTCGCGATCGACCTCGGCCGCCGTCTTGGTCGCGTCGTACGCGAGGGTGCGACCACGCAGCCCGGGTCCACGGCGGAATACGAGACCGTCGTCACCGACGAAGAACGCACTCATCGTCGCCCGGAACGAGTCACGGGCGCCGGCACATTCGAGCGTGACGTCGACATCGCCACGTAGCCGCCCGACTTCGTGGTCGTCGTGATCGCTGCACACCCCGAGCACGCAGGTCGCCCGGCCGGTCACATCGGGGTCGCGCGTGAACTCGATCGTCTTCGCGTGACTGGCAGAGATCTGCGCATGCCCGTGACAGTGAAATGTCACCGAGGCAGCCGCGCGCGGTCGGGTCGGCGCCGCCATCGGCGGCGAACCTACCTGACCGCCCGCCGAACCGGGCTAGTAGCCGGAGCCGCCGTTCGAGGGGGCGACGGTCGTGGTCGTCACATCCACTGTCGTCGTCGGGCTCCGCGCGCCGGGCGCGCCCGGCGTCTCCGTTGCCGACGATCCGCACGCAGCGACCACGGCGAGGGCGAGACCGACGAGCACGCTCGTCGCCCCTTTCGCAAGGAGCTACGTCGCATGCCCGGAACTACGGAACATCCTGCGGCATAGTTCACGTGCATGTTTGTCCGGACGCCGCCCTGGTGATATTGACCGACCGATGACCGAACTGACTGCCGCCTCGATCCTCACCGGCAGCCGCGCCGCGGTCCCCACGTTCGCCCGTCACGACCTCCGGTCCAGCTCCGTCCTCGAGCGGCTCGTGGGCGGGCTCACCGACGCGATGGCCCGGGCCGGCTACACGCGTGCTCGCGAGCCCGGACCGGACACGAACGTGGTGCTCCATTCGGTCGACGCCGATGCACCGCGCCCGTTCCGCCGCAAAGCCGCACCGACATTCGTGATCGCGATCGCCGAGCTGGCCGCGGTCCCCGACGATCGCACCGAACTGCTGCGCCTCGGGTACCCGCTCCTCGTGCGCTCGCTGGCGAATCTCTGCGTCATGGTGGCCGACACACCCGACGGGCTCGCCGTGCGCTTCGTGACCCTCGAACAAGGTGTGTACGGAGTCGGCCCGGGGATCCGCGATGACGAGCTGACGGCTCGGGCGTTCGGCCGGATCGAACCGCTGGCGGCTTCGAAACTCGTGATCGCGAACCATTTCGTCACCGACCTCCCGGCGTACCTGTGGAACGGCGACGCGCAAACGGCCCAGATGCTCGGCGCGGGCCGTGCGCTCGACGCGCTCGATCTCCTACCGGCGCCGTTCCCCATCGAGGAGATCCTCGACCGCCGCGACCTGCGGCACGTCGAACTCTTGTACGGCATCGGCGGCCTCTCCTACGGGAATGTCAGCGCTCGCTACCTCGGCGCCGGACTACCGGGCGTCCCCGATCCCGACGGTCCCGTCTACTGGATGAGCGCGAGCGGCGTCGACAAGGCCGATCTCCGCCTCGTCGGCGAGCACATCCTGCTCGTGCGCGGATTCGATCCCGACAGCGAGACGATGGTGCTCAGCGTTCCACCCGGGGTGAAGGCGCGCCGCGTTTCCGTCGACGCGATCGAGCATTGGATGATCTATCGCGAGCATCCCGGTGTCGGGGCCATCCTGCACGTGCATGGCTGGATCGACGGAACCGTGTCGACCGACGTCAACTTCCCCTGCGGCACGCTGCAGCTGGCGGCCGCGGTCGCCGATCTCGTCCGTCGAGCGCCCGATCCCACACGCGCAGTGGTCGGACTACGCAATCACGGCCTGACGATCACGGGCCACAGTCTCGACGAGATCTTCGCGCGGGTCGGCAGCAACATCGTCCCGCGCGTCCCCATGGAGTAGCGGCCGCGCCGGCGCTTCGTGCGCGAGCAGCCAGCGCTTGTAGTCCAGCCCGAACGCGTACCCACCGAGCGCGCCGCCCGTTCGGATCACGCGATGACACGGGACGATCAGCGCGATCGGGTTCGACGCATTGGCCATCCCGACGGCCCGCGACGCGTTGGGGCGCCCGACGCGACCGGCGAGCGCTCCGTACGAGATCGTGGTACCGACGGGGATCAATCGGAGCTGCTGCCATACCTCTTGCTGGAACGCAGTGCCGTGAGCTTTGACCGGCAGACGATCGAGGGCGGCGACCTCGCCGTCGAAGTACGCGGACAACACGTCGTGCACGCCGAACCGGTCGCGACGCACAGGTTGCGGCGTCGCGTCGAACGTCGCGGCGCGAACGACCCCGTCTTCGACCTGCGCGCGAAACGAACCGAGCGGGAAACGGACTACTGCAAGATCGATCGTCATGACATCGTTGTACCGCAGGTGGATGGACGGATCCGGACAGCGGGTAGCGTGTCCGGATCCGTCTAACGCGATGACCTAGAACGGATCCCATGGACGCATTCACCGGGGTCGTGACCACCGGTATCTACTGCCGGCCGGGCTGCAGCGGCATGCCACTGGCGCGCAACACACGCCCGTATGCGTCAGCCGCCGCGGCCGAAGCTGCCGGCTTCCGCCCCTGCCTGCGGTGCCGGCCCGATCGCGAGCCCGTGCCGGGCTGGGTGAACGCGCCGGAGCTGGTCTGCCGGGCGTTGCGCGCAATCGCCGACGGCGCGCTCGACGGCGCGAACGAGGACGTGCTCGCGGCGCGGCTCGGCGTGAGCGCCCGCCACCTCCGTCGGATGTTCGACGCGCACGTCGGTGCGACCCCGGCCGAGGTCGCGCGCTCTCGGCGGGCGCACTTCGCCCGGCGGCTGCTCGACGACACCGACCTCCCGCTCGTCGAGGTGAGCGCGGCGGCCGGTTTCAACAGCGTCCGTCAGTTCAACCGCGTGATGAAGGACGTGTTCCGGTTCACGCCGATGGAGCTGCGCGCGCGCCGCCGCGCGCCCGATCGCCTCGTCACCGACGGCGGCCTCGAGCTGCGCGTGCCGTACCGGCCACCCCTCGCCTGGACGTCGATGCTCGCATTCCTGTCACCGCGTGCCGTCCCCGGCGTCGAGAGCGTGGACACCGGCGAGGGCGTGTACCGGCGGGTGGTGGAGCTCGGCGGCGCCCCCGGCGTGATCGAGGTCTGGAACGAGGCGGATCGCGACACACTGCGACTGCGCGTCCACCTGCCGGCCTTCGACGGCCTCGTCCACCTGCTGGCCAACGTCCGCCGGTTGTTCGATCTCGATGCGGATCCGACCGTCGTCGATGCCGCGCTCGCGCGCGACCGCACCCTGCGCCCGTTCGTCCGCGCCCGCCGCGGTGTCCGCGTGCCCGGCGCGCTCGATCCATTCGAGGTGAGCGTGCGGGCGATTCTCGGCCAGCAGGTGTCGGTGGCCGCGGCGACGACCCTCGCCGGACGCATCACCGAGCGGTACGGCACCCCGGTGCCCGGCATCGGCGCGCTCGACCTCACGCACCTGTTCCCTACGGCCGACGTCCTCGCCGATGCCGATCTCACTTGCGTCGGGCTCACCCGCAGCCGAGCCCGGACAGTGAACACGCTCGCCGCCGCGGTCGCGGACGGGAAGCTGATCCTCGATCGCGGACGCGAGCTCGACGAGACCCTCGCCGAGCTCGAGGAGCTGCCCGGAATCGGGCCCTGGACCGCCAACTACGTCGCGATGCGAGCTTTCGGCGAGCGCGACGCCTTCCCCGCCTCCGACCTCGGACTGCGGCGCGCGCTCGGCGACGACCCGGCCGCGCGCGCCGAGGCGTGGCGGCCCTGGCGGGCCTACGGTGCGATGCAGGTCTGGCTCGGCCGGCCGTGAAAACGCGCTCGCGCCGGCGGCCGACCCCGCGGACGCTCGGGGTATGTTTTCCCTGGTCAGGCCCAACATTCCAGCTTGAGAACGACTCCCGCGTGCGGTATCATTGAGGACCGACTTTCGCCAGCGGCAGCCTCAAACTTCCCCCAGTCGTATCCCAGCTTCGAGGAACAACCTCCCGGTTGGCGTGTGTTGCACCTAGTGCCCGCCCGCCGCCCCGGAAGCCCGCCCGAGGCAGGTACTCGCCCGAAGACGGCGGGCAGCCGATACTGATCCATAAAGAGACCTCCGGAAGACCTCCGACCCCTCCGACCCGGAAAGTGAAGAGATGGCCAAGCCAGTCAAGGCCCGTCGTGAAGACCGCGACTACGAAGACCTCGTACGCCTCTACCTCGAGGACGTCGGTCGCCACGAACTGCTCACCAAGGACGACGAGGTCCGCCTCGCCCAGGCCATCGAGGGCGGCGTCGCCGCGGCGGCCGAGCTGGCGGCCGCGAAGAAGCTCACCCCCACGCAGCGCCGCAACCTCCGCCGGGCGATCCGCCACGGCGAGGAGGCCCACCGCCAGTTCGTGAACTCGAACCTGCGGTTGGTCGTGTCGATCGCGAAGAAGTAACAGTCGTCGGGGCTCCCCCTGCTCGACATCGTGCAGGAGGGCAACCTCGGCCTCATCCACGCGGTCGACAAGTTCGACTGGCGCAAGGGCTTCAAGTTCTCGACGT
>DATJAA010000244.1:0-2157 GCA_035516815.1 Acidimicrobiia bacterium
GTGATCGGCCAGATAACGGCCCCGCCCACTAGCCAGCCGGGCGTCCTCACGGCGCGCGGCGCGTGCCCCGATCACTCCCCGCTCCGCGCGACGTCGAGAACTGCGTCGACGATTCCTGCGTAGCCGGTACAGCGGCACAAGTTTCCGGCGAGCGCGAGCCGCACATCCTCTTCGGTCAGCTGCGGCTTCTCGGCCACGAGCGCGATCGCCGTGAGCACCATCGCCGGGGTGCAGAAGCCGCACTGCAGGCCGTGATGCCGGCGGAACGACTCCATCATCGGGTGCAGTGCACCGGGAGAACCGAAGCTCTCGACTGTTGCCACCCGCTCGCCTTCGCACTGCACGGCGAAGACCAGGCATGAGCGGACCGGCTCACCGTCGAGGAGGACAGTGCACGCGCCGCAAGCACCCTGCTCGCAGCCGGCGTGCACACCCGTGAGCGCGAGATGCTCGCGCAAGACGTCGAGGAGGGTCTCCCGCGCTTCGACTGCGACCTCGGCCGCGGTGCCGTTGACTTCGAGCTTCACGTTCTGCTTCATGCCGCCGCCTCTCGCGGACGGTCGGAGCGCGCGAACGAGCGGCTGAGTGCGCGTGCCATCAGGAGCGCGAGCAGCTCGGCGCGGTCATCGTCTCCCGTTACCAAAGCGCGCGCGCGGGCGGCGACGTCGCGGAGCAGCGAGCCCGTCGGGTTGTTCTCGCCGCGTGCCCGCTCGACGGCCTCCGTACAGTCGAGCGGCACGCTGCCGATACCGCACGCCGCCGCGCCGATCCTCTCGCACGGACCGTCGGCCGCCCGCTCGACCAGCAAGGCGACGCCTACAACCGCGAAGTCGCCCGCGCGGGGAGCCCATTCGCAGAACGATGACCCGTGCCGCGCGCCGGCGGCGGGCAGCCGGATCTCTTCGATCAGCTCGTCCCGGGCCAGCGTCGTTTCGAGGAAGCCGGCGAAGAGGTCGCAGGCGCTGATCTCGCGCGTTCCGCGAGTGCTGCGCGCCACGACGGAGCCCTGCGCGGCTACGAGAAGGGCCGGCAACTCGGCGACGGGGTCGGCGTGGGCGATGCTCCCGCCGATCGTTCCGCGAGTCCGGATTGCGGGGTAGCCGATGAGGCCCGCGGCCTCCCGGACGATGGGCGCCGCGTGCGCGATCACCGGGTCGTGTTCGAGACGTCGATGCGGCGTCGCGGCACCGATGCGCACCTGCCCGGCATCGGTGCCGACGAGGTCGAGCTCGAGGTCCTTCACGTCGACGAGCACGGTCGGTCGCGCGAGGCGGAGGGCCATGAGTGGCACGAGACTCTGGCCGCCGGCGATGAGCTTGGCCCCCTCGTCGCCCGTCAACGCGCCGAGCGCCTCCCCGACCGTCGCGGGCCGGACGTACTCGAAAGGCGCAGGTTTCATGAGGCCGCGATCCAACTACCGGCGCGGACGCACCCCACGGCGACGAACCGCTCCGAGACGGCGATCGACTCGTAGCCGTCGGAAAGCTCGTACTCGCCCTCGTCGACCCGCAGCACACTGATGTCGGCGACCCGTTCCGGCGCAAGCGCGCCGATCTCGTCCTCGCGATGGATCACGCGCGCCGGATTGCACGTCGTCATCGCCACCACGTCGGCGAGCGGTATCCCGAGCGCACGCATCTTGCTCATGGTCTGTGCGAGCGAGACGACCGGGTGGTCGACGTTGAAGACGTTCAGATCGGTCGAGACCGTTGTCGGCAGATATCCCTGGTCGAACAGGGTGCGCGCGGTCGCGAAGCGGAAGTCGGTTCCGGAGTGGCCGACGTCGAGGAGCACGCCCCGATCGACGGCGTCGCGCAACTCGGGCGTCGCCCGACCCTCGGCGTCGAGCATGCCCGAAGCACCGCGGAAGGCGTGAGTGATGACGTCGCCCGGGCGCAACGCCTGCAGGAGCTCGGAGGTGGGGATCGTCGGAGTGAACGGGAACCGACCGAGGTGCACCATGATGGGCCGGTCGCCCGCGACCTGCTTGGCCGCTTCCAGGAACGGTGACACATTCGGATCGTCGACGTAGCAGGCTCGCACCTTCATGCCGACGACGACATCACGGTTCGCCTCGAGCATCGCGGCGGTGAGGTCGACGTCGAGGTTGCGGAGATCGTTGGCGATCTCGAGCTTGTGGCAGATGAAGTCCTTGGT
>DATJAA010000245.1:0-13796 GCA_035516815.1 Acidimicrobiia bacterium
CGCATCCGCGTTACTGAGACCCTTCGGCCGCGATGGGTCGTCCAACAGGCTTCGGGCCGCCGCCGCGGCCCACGTTCGGGTCTCGGCCGATTCGACGGTGGTCGTTGTCGCCTGCGACGACGACGACCTTCCGCCGCCGCCGCACGCCGCCAGGAGCGCGCACACCACGACTGCGCACACCACGACCGCCGGTACCACTCCCCGCCGCATGGCGCTCACGCTAACCAGCGACCTGACACGCGGGCATTTCTCGTTCACGGCCTGAGCCGCGTGACTATGCGCGTGACGCGAGGAGGTTCAGCGCGGAGCCCGCCCGGAACCACTCAATGTGCTCCTCGGAGAGGGTGTGGTTCGCGGCAAAAGTGTCGGTCGTGCCGTCGCGGTGGCTCACGACGACCTCCACCCGGTTTCCCGGCGCGAGCGCGGCGAGCCCGTCGATATCGACGACATCGTCGGCGCGAATGCACTCGTAGTCGGCCGGATCGGCGAAGGTCAGCGGGAGCACGCCTTGCTTCTTGAGGTTCGCCTCGGCGATGCGGGCAAACGATCGGGCAAGGACCGCGCGCCCGCCCATGAACCGCGGCTCCATCGCCGCGTGCTCGCGAGAGGAACCTTCGCCGTAGTTGTCATCGCCTACCACGAGCCACTCGATCCCCGCGTCCTTGTACGCGCGGGCAAGCTCCGGGAGCGGCTTGCGCGATCCGTCGCGCGCGTCGACACCGATGCCCGGTTCGTCGGCGGCGAAAGCGTTGACCGCACCGAGGAAGAGGTTCTGCGAGATGTTCGTGAGGTGGCCGCGATAGGTCAACCACTTTCCCGCGGGCGACACGTGATCGGTAGTGCACTTGCCCTTGGCCTTGAGGAGGACGCGCAGCCCCTTGATGTCGCGTCCGTCCCACGCCGCGAACGGCTCGAGCAGCTCCAGCCGGTCCGAGCCGGGCGCGACCGCGACCGTGACACTCGCGGGATCGCTCGCCGGCGGCGAGAAGCCGCTCACGCCGCGGTCGAAGCCGGCCGCGGGAAGATCGTCGGCCGACGGCGGGTCGAACTGTTCGAGGAACGAGCCGTCGAGGCGTCCGCTCAGCGCCATACCGACGACCGTTTCGGGCGACCCGATGAACGCCAGTGTGTTCTTGTTGCCGTCGTTGCGCGCCGGAAAGTTGCGATTGAACGACGTGACGATCACATTGGGCCCGCCGGGCGCGTCGTCTCGCTTCCATTGGCCGATGCAGGGTCCGCATGCGTTAGCCAGAACGGTCGCGCCGATCGCTTCGAGGTCGGCGAGCAGGCCGTCGCGTTCGATCGTGGCGCGGATCTGCTCCGAGCCGGGTGTGATCATGAGTGGTGCCTTGACCGTCAGCCCGCGGGCCGCCGCCTGACGGGCGAGGTGCGCGGCGCGGCCGATGTCCTGGTAGGAGGAGTTGGTGCACGAGCCGACGAGTGCTGCGGAGATCTGTTGCGGGTAGCCCTCGCGGGCGGCCTCCGCGGCGATCTCCGATACCGGGCGGTCGAGATCCGGAGTGTGCGGGCCGACGAGATGCGGTTCGAGCGTGGAGAGATCGACCTCGATCACGCGGTCGAAGAAGCGCTCGGGATCGGCTTCGACCTCCGGGTCGTCGACGAGATGTTCGCCGTGACGATCCGCCAGGTCTGCGATCGCCTCGCGGCCGGTCGCCTTCAGATATTTTGCGGTGTTGAGGTCGTATCCGAACAGCGAGCACGTGGCACCGATCTCGGCACCCATGTTGCACACCGTTGCCTTGCCCGTCGCGGAGATCGATTGTGCGCCGGGCCCGAAGTACTGCACGATCGCACCGGTGCCACCCTTGACGGTGAGGATGCCCGCGACCTTCAAGATGATGTCCTTGGGCGCCGTCCAGCCCGACAGTATGCCCGTGAGGCGAACCCCGATGAGCTTCGGAACCCGGGTGTTGTACGGCCAGCCCGCCATGACGTCGACCGTGTCGGCGCCGCCCACCCCGATTGCGATCATGCCCAGCCCGCACGCGTTGGGAGTGTGCGAGTCGGCGCCGATCATCATTCCGCCCGGGAATGCGTAGTTCTCGAGCACGACTTGATGGATGATCCCGCTCCCCGGTTTCCAAAAGCCGATCCCGTACTTCGCGGAGACCGTGCGCAGGAATTCGTATACCTCGCGGTTCGTGTCCAGCGCGACCTGCATGTCGGCGTCGGCGCCCGCGTGCGCCTGGATCAGGTGGTCGCAGTGGACCGTGGTCGGCACGGCCACAGTCGGCATCTTCGCGAGCATGAACTGCAGCAGAGCCATCTGCGCGGTCGCGTCCTGCAATGCGACGCGGTCGGGCCGGTAGTCGGCGTAGTCGACGCCGCGCTGCCAACCGACGGTACGCACGTCGGCGGCATGCACCGCGAGAACCTTTTCCGCGAAGGTCAACGGCCGGCCGAGACGTTCGCGCGTCACCGCGAGGGACTCGGGCAACCTCGCATACACCGCTTCGACGAGTGCTGCGGGCGTGGTCGGTCCGGTGAGGTCAGACATGTTGTAACGCTCCTGCTCTCAGGGAGAAGTCGATCTCGAATGTCGTACGGTCGGCGGGATAGCGGTGCTCCGATACCAACGTGGGAACACCGGCCGCGTCGTACGTGACGCGGCGGCAGAGCAGCAACGGCGCGCCGGAATCGCAATCGAGCAACTGCGCGGCGCCCGCGCTCGCGATCTCGGCCGTGATCGTCTGATGCACCGAACCCAGCTCGACACCGCGCAGCGGTAGCAAGTCGTAGAAGCTGGCCCGCTCGACGTCGGCGCGCGAGACATCGGCCCCGACGTCGGATCGGACCCACACGGTCACCAGAGCAAAGGGCTCGTCGTCGGCGAGATTCACGCGCTCGACGCGCAGGACGTCGGCGCCGCGTGCCAAGCCGAGCGCGTCGGCAACCGGTGCCGGCGCGTCCACGAAGCCGAACGCGAGGATGCGCCGCCCGGGGCGGGCTCCGGCCGCCTCGACGGCAGCCTCGACAGTGGTGACGAGACCGAGCGGCTGGCGCACGGGATCGACGGCGGCGAACCATCCCGCTCCCCTGCGGCTGGTCACCAGACCTTCAGTGCGCAACAGGTCGAGCGCCCGGCGAACCGTGACCCGGCTCGTGCCGTACTCCCGCGCCAGTTCGATCTCGCCGGCCAGGGCGCCGCCGGCGCCGACGTCGCGGGCGGCGATACGGGCCCGCAGCGCATCGGCTAGGTCGAGGTAACGCACGACTTGTATCTTACATGTCTACTAGGATCCAGACAACCAGGAACGCGCCACGGCGCAGTCAGTGCGCCTTCCAGGCGTCCTTCGAACGGGTTCGATCCTTGACGGCCGCCGGGAGGCGGTTGCGCGCAATGTCCGCCACGCTGACGTGCTCCAGCACCTCGCGCAGGCTCGACCGCAGCGCGACCCACACCTCCGGGAGCCGTTCGGCGGCGCCGCCGTAGGCCAGCTGGTCGGGGCGCACGCCCTGCACCGCGGCCAGCGGGCCCTCGACGGCGCGCAGCACGTCGGCGACCGTGACCTCGGCGGCCGGCCGCGCCAGCTGGTAGCCGCCGTCGGCGCCGCGCCGGGTTCTGACGATTCCTGCTCGCCGGAGCTCGGTGAGGATGTTCTCCAGGAAGTTCTGCGGAATTCCCTGCTGGCCCGCGAGGTACTCGCCCTTCACGGGCCGGCCCGTCTTCTCGGCCGCCGCGAGCTCGACCGCGGCGCGAACGGCGTAATCGGCCTTCGCAGTGATTCGCACGGCGTGATTCTTACCCGTCCACTCCTATCGCCCGGGCTTGACGGGAATCTTCAGTTTCTCTATCTTCTCGACTGGATTAGTTGAGAAGATAGGTACGGGATTTCCCGCACCAAAGACCAAAGGATGGATTGTGCAGACCCGCTCCCGCCGACTCATGGCCCCCCGACCGATCGTCGTCGTCCTCGCGCTCACGAGCGCGCTGTCGCTCGCGCTCGCCGCGTGTGGAAGTAGCTCGAAGAGTGCGACGACGACGACGGCGGCGGCGGGAAGCTCCGGCGGCGTGACCCTGCGCCTGGGCTACTTCCCCAACGTCACCCACGCGCCCGCGATCATCGGGGTGCAGAACGGCTCGTTCAAGGCCAAGCTCGGTTCGGGCGTCGACCTGAAGCTGAGTACCTTCAACTCGGGCTCCGAAGCCACCACCGCTCTGCTCTCCGGCGCGATCGACGCGTCCTTCGTCGGCCCGAACCCGGCGATCAACGCGTACCAGAAGACCGACGGCGGGATCCGTATCGTCAGCGGTACGGCGTCGGGCGGCGCGTTCCTCGTCGTGAAACCGACCATCGACAACGCGGCCGACCTCAAGGGCAAGAAGATCGCGACCCCGCAACTCGGCAACACACAGGACGTCGCCCTGCGGACTTGGCTCAACAAGAACGGGCTGCACGAGACGAAGGACGCGGGCGACGTCACGATCGTCCCGGAGGACAACGCCGTGACCCTCACCGCGTTCGAGTCGGGCGCGATCGACGGCGCCTGGGTTCCCGAGCCGTGGGCGACGCGACTCGTGACCGAAGGCGGCGGCAAGGTGCTCGTCGACGAGAAAACCCTCTGGCCGCAGGGTCAGTTCGTCACGACGGTCCTGATGGTGAAGAAGAGCTACCTCGACGCGCATCCCGAGGTGATCCAGAGCCTGATCGGCGCGCTGGCCGAGGCGATCGACCTGATCAAGACGAATCCGTCCGAGGCCCAGCAGCTCACCGGCGCCGGCATCGAGAAGGTCACCGGCAAGGCCCAGAAGTCCTCTGTGATCAGCGCCTCCTTCTCACACATCACATTCACGCTCGATCCGATCGCCTCGTCGCTCCAGACCGACGCCAAGAACGCCGAGGCGCTCGGGCTGTTGAAGTCGAGCGACCTCGGCGACATCTTCGATCTCAGCCTGTTGAACAAGGTCTTGCAGGCACGAGGAGAACCGGCGATCAACTCGTGACGGCACCGACCGACCTCGAATTGCGCGCGCCCATCGCACCGGCGGTCTCCATCGCCGGCGTCTCGAAGGTGTTCGGGAGCGGCTCCGCGTCCGTCGTCGCGCTCGACCGCGTGAGTATCGACGTGGAACCGGGCGAGTTCGTCTGCCTGCTCGGTGCGTCGGGCTGTGGCAAGAGCACCCTGTTGAACCTGGTCGCCGGGCTCGACCGCCCCACGAGTGGGCAGATCGACGTACGCGCGAACCGGACGGGCCTGATGTTCCAGGAGGCCGCACTCTTTCCGTGGCTCACCGCACGCGGAAACATCGAGCTCGCGTTGAAGCTCGCCGGCGCCGGTCGCGACGAGCGCCGCCGGCGGACGGATCAGCTACTGGAGATGGTGCACCTCGGAGACTTCGCCAAGAGGCGCCCGCACGAGCTCTCCGGCGGGATGCGGCAGCGGGTTGCGCTCGCGCGCGCCCTCGCCCAAGACGCGCAGGTGCTGCTGATGGACGAGCCCTTCGGCGCGCTCGACGCGATGACGCGCGACCGGCTTCACGACGAGCTCGAGACCGTATGGCGGGAGACGGCGAAGACGGTGATCTTCGTGACTCACAACGTGCGCGAGGCAATCAGACTGGGCGATCGGGTTGTGCTGCTCGCACCGCGGCCTGGTCGCGTCGCGGAGATCTTCCCGGTCGACATCGCCCGCCCGCGGCGCATCGACTCGACACCCGTCGCCACGCTCGCCGCGACGATCACCGACCGTCTGCGCACCGAGGCCGACAATGGCCGTTGACGTCGCCGACGCCCGCGTCTTCACCGAGCTGCGGTCGAAGCCGACCCGCCGGAAGATCTGGCCCCTCGTGTGGCCGAAGCTCCTCGCGGTCGCCATCTTCATCGCCGCATGGCAACTGCTCGTGTGGTCGGGATGGAAGCCCGAATACGTGATCCCGTCACCGTTCACCGTCCTCGATCAGCTGTTCCACGATCTCGGGAGCCTGGCCGGTCCGGTCGGTGTGACCATGCGGCGGGCCGCGGTGGGCTACTCGCTCGCGATCCTGATCGGCGGCGCGGTCGGACTCGCGGTCGCCCGGGTACGCGTGCTGCGCATTGCGATCGGCTCGATGATCACCGGCCTGCAGACGATGCCATCCGTCGCCTGGGTCCCGCTCGCGATCGTGCTGTTCCAGCTGAGCGAGCGGGCAATCCTCTTCGTAGTGATCCTCGGCGCGGCGCCGTCGATCGCCAACGGCATCATCGACGGCGTCGACAACGTGCCTCCGCTGCTCATGCGAGCCGGCCGTGTGCTCGGCGCGCAGGGATTCTCGGCCCTGCGGTACGTCGTCGTGCCGGCCGCACTTCCTTCCGTCATCAGCGGGCTCAAGCAAGGCTGGGCGTTCGCGTGGCGCAGCCTGATGGCGGGTGAGCTCATCACCGTGTTCCCGGGCCACCTCGGCATCGCGCAGACGTTGAACTCCGCGTATCAGAACGCCGACTTCGTCGGTGTATACGAAGCGATGATCGTGATCTTCGTCCTCGGTGTCGTGATCGACGCGCTGTTCTTCGGCACGATCGAACGGGCGGTTCGCCGGCGCTATGGTCTCGTCGACGCGGCTGCGGCATAGCCCGCGCGGATATGGCCCGAGCTACGCGCGGTCGCGCTCGTCGATCTCGATCTTCTCCATCACGTCGCCGACCTCGGTGGCCTGCGCAACATCCATGCCGTCGACGACATAGCCGAACAGGTTGTAGTTCGGCGTGAGCTTGCGGGTGCAGTCGTCGATGCAGATGAAGAACTGCGAGCCGTTGGTGTCGGGACCGGCATTGGCCATCGCGACCGCACCGAGCGTGTACTCGGCCTTGACCGGCTCGTCCGCGAACCGGTAGCCCGGACCGCCCCGGCCGCTGCCTTCGGGACATCCGCCCTGCACCACGAACTCGGGCACGACACGATGGAAGGTGAGCGAGTCGTAGTAGCCCTGGCGCGCCAGACCGACGAAGTTGTTGACCGTGTTCGGCGCGAGCTGCGGATCCAGGTCCATCACGATCGGTCCGCGGTTGGTCGTGATCGTGACGCGGTAGATCTTCTCGGAATCGGTCTGCGCTTCAGGCGGCTTCTTGGCCATGACGCACTCCTTTAGGGCTGGGTCGTCGGAGACGATGTCGGACTCGGGCAATGTCCCGCCTGCGTTGCCTGCGCGAGCGCATCGAGGACCTGCGATCGCATGGGATGGTCGACGGGCGCGGTCACGAGAAACTGCTGGAACGCCGCGGCGCCTGCGCACTGCTGGTTCTCGAACTGGCTGAGCAGCAGACCCTGAAACGCATACGTATCAGCGTAGGTCGGATCGACGGCGACCGCGCGATCGAGCGTCGTAGCCGCGGTCGCAAGGAGCTCCCGCTTCGAAGCCGCGTTCGTTTCGGTCCTGGCGAACAGAGCGGTCAACCACCCCGTGTACGCGAGCGGCTCGGCCTGCGTGTCGTCGAGCTTCGCGGCGGCTACGTACTCCTCGAGCGCAGCCGGGTAGATGCCCGCCGCGAGCAGGGTGCGCGCATAGTTGATCCGTGCGTCGTAGCTCTTCGGTGCGGCCGCGGCGGCGGCCTTGGCGGCCGCGACCGCGGCGGCCGGCGACACCGTCGTCGACGGGCCACTCGCTTGCGCGTCCCCGGTGATCTGCCCGTTCGGACTCCGCTGACCGACCGCGTGCGCGAGCAGGAACGCGGCGAGGATCGCGAACACGAGGATCCCCCCGTAGGTCAGCGCGCGCATCGTGCGCGGGCCCCGCGCCGGCGGGCGGGCGGGACCATTGCCGCCGGACATCGATCTGATGACCGCCGAGGCGCGTGCGGTGTAGTCGTCGTGAAGCACGCGATACGTGTCGGGATCGATGTTGCCCGCAACCAGCTCGGCGTCGAGGTCGTCGAGCGAGCGGAGCAGGAACTCGCGTTCGTCCGCGAGCTGCTCACGCGGCGCCGGCGCGGTCGGTTCGCCGTTCATGCCTCGACCTCACCGCGTTCGTCGCCTTCGGCGGTCGCGGTGCCGGCGTCAACCGCGCGTGCCTGCCGCACGATGTCCTCGTCCTCGTCGGTCGCGGCCAGGCGCGGCGCCGTGGTCCATCGCCGGACCGCAATAACGATGCCCGCGCCGCCGAGGATGACGGCCAACGCCGGCACTCCCCACGCGACGATGCCGAGCCCGGAGTTCGACGGCGTTTCCAGGATCTTTTCGGTGTACCGCGCCACGTAGAACGCTCGAATCTCGGCGTCGGACTCCCCGGCCGCGATACGCCGCGGGATGTCGGCCCGGATCGCGGCGGATTGAGGCGAGTTGCTGTCGGCGACCGACTGCCCCTCGCACACGGGACACGCCAGCTGGTGTTCGAGCCGGTTCGCGCGCGCTGCGGGCGAGTTGTCGGTCCGCGAGCGCACCGCGAGCACGATGACACCGACGACCACGACGGTCACGAGTGCGATCCAGGACAGCGTCTTGCGCGCACGCGGACTCATGGGACGCCCGGACCTAGGTACATATCTGCCCGGCGCGGGCGCCGGCGAGCCACGCGTCGAGCGCCGCCTGGGTCGAGGCGCCGAGCGTCCCGCATACCGCCACACCGTCGGGCGCGATGACGTAGGTCTCGGGCTGACCGGTGGTGCCGTAGTCGAGCGCGGCGGCACCATTCGGGTCGATGAGTACGGGCCAGTCGATGTTCTGCTGCTTGATGTAGCCGCGGATCGTCTGAGCGTCGTCGTCGATGACGATCCCGATCATCTCGAAATCTGGTTCGCGCTTGTGCTCGGCGTAGAAGGCCTTCAGCGCCGGCGTCTCCTGCTGGCAGGGGATACACCAGCTGTTGAAAAAGTTGACGACGTACGTCTTGTTCTTCAACTGGGACGCGTCGAATGGCTTTCCGTCGAGCGTCTTCAAGTTGAGCGGGGGCGCGGTTCCGTGCTCCTGGACCAGCCGCGGCACCGAGGGTTCCGAGCGATGCTGCACCGCGAGCATCACGCCGAACGCGACCGCGAAGATCGCGACGCCCATCGCGATCGACCGGACCGGGAATCGCGTCACGAGCGCACCTCTTCGAGCGGCGGTTCCATCACGGCCGCGGGAGAAACCTCACCGACGACGTTCGCGAGCACGTCTCGTTTACGCGCCGGTATGAGCGCGAGCACACAGCCCAACGCCATGATCAGCCCACCGATCCAGAGGAACATCACCATCGTCCCGATCTGCACGCCGATGGTGACCCGGCCCGACGTCGGTGAGGAGATCAGGGTCAAGTAGATGTCGCGCCAGGGCGTCGTGTGGATCGACGGCGTTCCGATGCCTTCGGCCGCGTTCGGGAAGGTCGAGATCGCCGGCGCGAGCTCACCGACCCCGTCGACCTTCACGCGCGCCTTGATCGTCGTCTTCTGGGCCGAGGTCTCGACCGACCGGCCGAGGTATGTCAGCGTGTAACCGCGCACGTGCACCGACTGGCCCGGCGAGAGTTGCACCTCGCGCTTCGTCGTGTAGCCGCCTGTGGTTGCGAGGGCGATCGCGACCACGACGACGCCGACGTGGACGAGCAATCCCCCGTACAGCCTCGGGTTCGATCGAACCATACGCGCCGCGGCGACGGGGCGTGACTCGGCCGTCGAACGCCGGCGGGCACGGATCCCCACCACGACTGTGCGGGCGATGCTCGTCAGCGCGAACGCACCGAGTGCGAACGCGAAGACGTTGGCGATCCCGTGAGCGCCGACGGCGAGCGCGACGACCAACGCGATCGCGCCCGCCCACGCCGGAATCAACAGCCGGTCGCGCAACACCTGAGTGCTCGCGGCGCGCCAGGGAAGGAGCGGACCAACTGCCATCAAGAAGAGCAAGGCGATCCCGATCGGGACGCCCAGCCTTGTGAAATAGGGCTCGCCCACGGTGATCTGCTTGTTCTGCAGCGCTTCGACGAGCAGCGGGAACACGGTGCCCGTGAGCACCACCAGCGCGAAACCCGCGAAGAGCAGATTGTTCAACAGGAACGCGGCCTCGCGTGACACGGCCGAGTCGATGCGCCCCGGCGATCGCAGCTTGTCGCCCCGCCACGCGATGAGCGCGACGCTGCCGAAGACGCACACGCCGAGAAACGTGAGGAGCCACGGCCCGATGCTCGACTGCGAGAACGCGTGCACCGAGTTGATCACGCCCGAGCGCGTCAGGAACGTTCCGAGAATCGTGAGACAGAACGTCGACAGGATGAGCGACAGGTTCCAAACGCGCAGCATCCCGCGCCGCTCCTGCACCATCACCGAGTGGATGAACGCGGTCGCGGTGAGCCACGGTAGGAGCGACGCGTTCTCGACCGGGTCCCAACCCCAGTAGCCGCCCCACCCGAGCACCGCGTAGCTCCACCACGCGCCGAGCACGATGCCGACGGTGAGAAAGCCCCAGGAAACGAGCGTCGTACGCCGCACCGCGGCGAGCCATCCCTCACCGAACCGGCCCGTGATCAGAGCGGCGACCGCGAAGGAGAACGGGATCGCGAAGCCGACGTATCCCGCGTAGAGAAACGGTGGGTGGATCGCGACGAGCGGATGGTTCTGCAGCAGCGGATTCGGACCGGCGCCGTCCAAGGGCACGGGTCCCGGCTGCGCCTTGAACGGATTCGCCGCGAACAACATCAACGCGAAGAAGAACAACAGCACGCCATACTGGACGACCGTCGCCCAGGCCACCAGCGGGTCTTCGGCGCGCTTACGGAACACCCACGCGGTGGCGGCAACGTATACGGATAGCAACAGCGCCCACAACAGGATCGAGCCTTCGAGCGCACCCCACGCTGCGGTGAACGTGTACAACCCGGGCGTTGCGCGCGCGACGTTGTCGGTCACGTACTTGAGTGAGAAGTCGTGGCCGAACAGTGCCGTCTCCATGACGATGAAGGCGCCGACGACCGCGACCAGAACGACGAGCACGTAGCGGCGGCCGGCGTCGAGGAGTGCGCGGTTTTGCTTGCGGATCCCCATGGCGAGCGTTGCGAGGCCGAGTGCCGAGGCGACCGTGCCGATGGTCAGGAGGCCGTATCCGAGTTGGGCTCTCATGACCTCAATTGCCGAACGGGTCCGCGGGACACTGTGTCCCGGTCTTCGGAGGCTTGTAGCTCGCGCCGTGCTTGATCAGGATCTGCGTCGAGTCGAAGGTGCTCGAACCCGGCGCGTCCCAATGACCCTGAACGACGACGGGCGCGCACGCCTGGAAGAGCTCGGGCTCGTTCCCCGTGTGGTGAACCTGGACCGTGACCCCACCCTCGCTGAGCGCGAAGTCGGCCCCGTCGGGACGTTGACTGATCGAGGCGGGAACGACACCGCCACCGATGCGCATCGTGCGCGTGCCATCGTGAGCCTCGTCGTGCACGGCCTGTGAGACCGTCTTGAAGAACACGACGTTCTTCTGCATCAGGACGATCATCCAGATGACCGCGCCGAGACAGAGCACCGCGACGATCGCGTAGCGCAGCCGGTTGCGCTTACGGGGCGGCGCCAGTACGGGCGCGTCAGTCATCGGTCTCGTCGCTCAGGGACCGGCGGAGTTGTCGGGCGCGCAACTTGACCCACGCGAGGTAGCCGGCCAGCGAAACCGCGGTGATCGAGTATCCGGCGATGACGAAGCTCCAGTTGTTGCTCATACCGGCGCCACCTCGACCTGGTCGGCGCGAACCCGTTCGGCGATCGCGCGCTGCAACTCACGTTCCTCGCGTCCTTCTTCGAGCTGCGCGAGCTGGAAACGCTCGAGCACGAGGTATGCGTAGAGCATCGTGAACGACACGACCGCGGCGATGAGCGTGAATGCCATGGAACCGTCGATGAGAACGTGACGATTCGAGTTGAAGACCGTCCCCGGCTGGTGGAGGGTCTGCCACCAGGTGACCGACAAGTAGCTCACGGGCACGTCGACAAACGCGATCAACGCGGCGATCGCACTCCGGGTGCCGCGCTCCTCGGAGGTCGCGCCCGTGCGCCGCAGCGCGAGATAGCCGAGGTAGAGGAAGAACAGGATCGCGGTGGTGGTGAGGCGGGCGTCCCACTCCCACCAGGTTCCCCAGGCCGGCTTCCCCCACAACGATCCCAGGATCAGCGTCAACCCGGTGAACAACACTCCGACCTCGGCCGACGCGCCGGCCAGCAGGTCCCAGGTCGTGTCGCGGGTGCGCGGGATCAGCCACAGCAACGACGCCAGCGCGGTCACACCGAACGCGAGGTAGGCGATCCACGCGGTCGGCACGTGCAGATACAGGAGCCGCACCGCATCGAAGCCCTGGCTCGGCCGCGACGGCGTGACCCACAGGGCGAACACGACGGTGACGGCCAGCGCCACGACGGTCGCGCCGAGGAACAAGCGCTTCATGCGGCCTCCAGCAACGGACCGAAGGCGACGGTGCCCGCCGCGACCGCCAACACCGCGAAGGCTGTGAGCAGTTGTATCCAGGGCCACGCGTCACCTGGTGAGCCGTCGAGCGCCGCTTGGAACGCGCGCGTGCCGCCCAGCATCACCGGAGTCACAGCCGGGAGCAGGAGCAGGGGCACGAGTGTCTCGCGGGCGCGTAACCCTCCGGCCAGCACGCCGTAAACCGTACCGGCGGCCGCCAGCCCGACGGTCGCGGCAACCGCGGAGCAGAGCAACACCACGATGCCGCGCACGGTGACGTCGTAGAGCACCACCACCGCGGCGCCGACGACGATTTCGAGGAGGAACAGCTCGACCGCAACGGCCGCCGCTTTGCCGACGAATATCGAACCGCCGTCGATCCCCGAGAGGCGGAGACCGTCGCGCGCGCGGTTGGCTTCTTCGACCGAGAACGATCGTCCGATCGCGAGGAGCACGGCAAGGAGCACCGCGGCCCAGAACAGCCCGGGCGCCGCTTGGTGCAGCAGTGTGCGGTCGGAGTCGAGCGCGAACGCGAACAAGAGTACGACGATGCCGCCGAACGGGATGATCTGTTGCAACGCAACGCGCGACCGGCGCTCGATCCGCAGATCCTTGCCCGCGATGACCAGTGCGTCCCGCACGAAGCTCATGCCGGCGCCTCGACCTCGACAGTGGGCACCGCCACCGGCGCCGGCGCGGCGCCAGTCGTGCCGGAGGTCGGCGGCCGGACCTGGCCGGCGACGACGTGAACCTCGCGCGTCGAGAGCCCGCGGGCGAGGTCGAGCTCGTGGGACGCGATCATCACCGTGCAACCGGCATCCGGCGCGGCGCGGACGATGCTCTCCAAGACCTCGCGGCCGTGCTCGTCGAGACCGGCGTGCGGCTCGTCCAGCAACAAGAGGCGCGGCTTGCGCGCGAGCGCGTTGGCGAGCGAAAGACGCCGGCGCTGACCTTGGGACAGGCGCGCGTGCGCGACATTGGCGACGCGCTGTAATCCCGCGCGCTCGAGGGCCGCGTCGGCGTCGCCGACGGAATTCCCCGTCGCGCGAGCAACGAAACGGACGTTCTCGGTGACGGTGAGGTCGTCGTAGCAGAATGTCTCGTGACCGACGAGGGCCACTGCTCGGCGGACGCGCCGGGGCTCGATCCCGATGTCGACTCCGAGCACTTCCGCCTCTCCCGCCCGCAGGGTCAACAGTCCCGCGCAAAGGCGCAGGAGCGTGGTCTTGCCCGCGCCATTGGGGCCGCTGAGCAGCAGGACCTCGCCTGCGTCGACGTCGAGATCGGCGCCTGCGAGCGCGGGAAATCGTCCGAGCATGCAGACGGCCGACCGAAGGCGTACGCAGCGCAACCAGAACTCCGGGGACCGGGGGTGCGGTACCCCCAAAGCTTACGGACGCTCCGAGTGGCGCGGCGAACCCGGCCCGACCACCGCGGGCGGGCGGAAG
>DATJAA010000246.1:0-3045 GCA_035516815.1 Acidimicrobiia bacterium
CGCCGTCACCTCCGGTAGCAGCTCTGCGCGCCGCATCGCCGTCGTCATCACCGCGAGTGCCTGCAACCCGAGCTCCTCGAGCGGACGGTTGCGGTGCTCGCGCGCGTCGAGATCTGCCTGCGCGACGGCATCCCGCCCGAATCGCTCGACGACGTCGACGAGCAACCCGAGCTCCACGCCCCAGCCCTCGACGAACGGCAGCACCTCGAGTGCGCGCCGCCGCGCCGCGTATTCGCCGCCGAGCGGTTGCACGATGTCGGCGAGCTTCGGGAACAGCAACGAGAGCAACGGTCGCGCGACGAGCTCGGTGACACGCCCGCCGCCGGTGGGAGCGCCTTCGAACGAACGGGTGTAGTAGCCCTTCACGAACATGATGTCGGGGTCGGCGAGCAGCGGCGCGCACAGCCGTTCTACGTACTCGCCGCGGAAGTTGCGCAGGTCGGCATCGATCCAGCAGATGACGTCGGCCGTGCACGCGTACAGCGACTTCCACATGGCGTTGCCCTTGCCGGAGCCCGGCCCCGTGTGGGGAAGCACCGACGACTCGCTCACGACCCGTGCACCGGCCGACCGGGCCACGGCCGCGGTGTCGTCCGTCGAGCCGTCGTCGAGGACGACGACCTCCGCGACGATCTGGAGCCGGACCGCCTCCCGAACGATCGCCGCGATGGTGGACGCCTCGTTGCGAGCGGGAAGGCACACAGACACCGAGGCGCTCGGCCGCGGCGACTCCTCGGGCTCGCGTGCGACCATGCCGGCAGGCTACGGGAAGGTGGTATTCTCCCGGTCAACGCGCTCATCGAGAGCGGCCGAGGGACAGGCCCTTTGACGCCGCGGCAACCAGCTCGAACCTCCGGGCCACGTGTCCGAAGTTTCGGGCCAGGTGCCAATGCCTGACCGATGAGCAGCCAAAGAGCGGTCTCCGAATGGAAGTCGCTCGAGGTGCTCGGAGCGCGTCGAGACAATAGGGAGACGCTCCGATGGTTCACCTGCAAGGTCTGCGCTGCCGGGAGTGCGGCCGCGAATACGAAGCCGCACCGATATTCACCTGCGAGTGGTGCTTCGGCCCGCTCGAGGTCATGTACGACTACGAGGCCATCGCCGCTTCGGTTTCGCGGGAGAAGATCGCGGCGGGCCCGTTGAGCCTCTGGCGGTACGCCGACCTGCTTCCGGTCGAGGCCGATTCCGCCGTCGATCTCGGCACGGGATACACGCCGTTGGTGCGGGCCGACCGGCTGGCAGCCGAGCTCGGACTCGGCGAGGTCTGGGTGAAGAACGACACCCGCAACCCGACGAACTCGTTCAAGGACCGCGTCGTTTCGGTGGCGCTCAGCAAAGCCCTCGAGTTCGGCTTCAAGGTCGCGGCGTGCGCGTCGACGGGCAACCTCGCGAACTCGGTCGCCGCGCACTCGGCGCGCGCGGGCTTGCGCAGCTATGTGTTCGTCCCCGCCGACCTCGAGCAGGGAAAGATCGTCACGACCGCCGTGTACGGCGGCAACCTCGTCGCGATCAACGGCAACTACGACGACGTCAACCGCCTCTGCGCCGAGCTCGCCGGGATCTACCAATGGGCGTTCGTGAACGTCAACATGCGACCGTTCTACGCCGAGGGTTCCAAGACCCTCGCGTTCGAGACTGCCGAGCAACTCGGCTGGACCACGCCCGACCACGTCGTCGTACCGGTCGCCAGCGGGTCGCTCCTCACGAAGATTCGCAAGGGCTTCGAGGAGCTCTACAAGGTCGGCCTCCTCGACGAGGAGCCGAACGTCCGCGTGTCGGGCGCGCAAGCGCTGGGTTGCTCGCCGGTCGCCGCGGCCTTCCTCGAACGGTCCGACACGATCCGTCCGGTGAAGCCGTCGACCATTGCCAAGTCGCTGGCGATCGGCAATCCGGCCGACGGCTACTTCGCGCTCGACGTCGTGCGCTCGACGGGTGGCGGCTTCGCCGCGGTCACCGACGACGAGATCGTGGAAGGGATGCGTCTCCTCGCGCGCACGGAGGGAATCTTCGCCGAGACCGCGGGCGGCGTCACCGTTGCGACGTTGAAGAAGCTCGCCGAAGCGGGCGTCATCCGGCGCGACGAGCGCGTTGTCGTGTACGTGACCGGGCACGGGCTCAAGACGCTCGAGGCGATCTCGGCGACGACCGGTCCTACCGCGACGATCGCGCCGACGCTCGACGCTTTCCACGCGGCGTTCGACATCGAGGAGTCGTAAACACCATGAGTGTCATCGTGCGGATCCCCACACAGCTGCGAAGTCTCTCGAACAACGCCGCGGAGGTGAAGGTCGAGGCGACGACGGTCGGGGGCGCGTTGAAGGCGCTCGAGGCCGCGCATCCCGGTTTCGCGGAGCGCTTGTTCGACGAGTCCGGGAGCCTGCGCCGCTTCGTGAACGTCTTCTTGGCCGACGAGGACATCCGTTTCCTGCAGGGCGTCGACTCGCCGGTCGCCGACGGTCAGACGGTCAGCATCGTGCCCGCGGTCGCCGGCGGGTGACGCCGACGCTCGAGACGGAGCGCCTGATCCTGCGCCCGTTCCATGAGAACGACGTCGACGCGTACACCGCGGTGCTACAGGCGCCGCAGGTGCGTGCCGCACTGCACCTGCCCGACGACATCGGCCGCGAGCAGGCATGGTTGGGGATGGCGCAGTGGCTCGGGCAGTGGGAGTTGCGCGGCACCGGCCAGTGGGCACTCGAGTTGAAGTCGTCGGGCGCGTTCGTCGGCCGGGCCGGTATGCACTTTCCCGAGCGTCCCGAATGGCCGGGAATCGAGATCGGCTGGGCGCTGCATCCCGACCACTGGAGCAAGGGGTATGCGACCGAGGCGGGCAGAGCGTCGGTGGAGTACGCGTTCGCGCATCACGACGTCGACACGCTGTACAGCGTGATCCTGCACGAGAACACCGCGTCACAGGCGGTTGCCCGCCGTCTCGGATTCGCGCCCGGCGAGGAACGCGTGCTGTCGCACTTCCCCGACATGCCACACGTCTTTTGGACGCTGCACCGCGCCGACTTCTCGCGTCGCGAGCGTCAGCGCGTGGAG
>DATJAA010000247.1:0-4341 GCA_035516815.1 Acidimicrobiia bacterium
GGGTCGCGATGCGAACCCGTTCCAGATGGTGACCGATACCGTGCTCCGGCGGTTCCGGCCCGACGACGTGTCGCTCGCGGTCACTTACGATCCCGCCCGCTTCCAAGGCCTGCTTGACGGCTGGTCGAACGCGGTGCAGTCCGGCCTCGTCGAAGGCAACCTCCGCTTCGCCGGAACCACCGTGATACCGGTGCTCCCCCATTCCGGCCGGGGACTGTTGCGCGCGCAGGCCGAGGCGGAGGTACAGCAAGTCCTGAGGAGCAGCGCGCGACCCGACATCGCGCTCCCGATCGGTGATGTGCAACCGAACGTCGACGCGGCCGGGGTCGAGGCGGCGGCCGCCCGCGCCCGTGCCTTGCTCACAGGTGTGTACACCGTGGCCGCCGGAACGACGCGGGGGACGCTCACCCCCGCGCAGATCGCCTCGGCGTTGGGCACGCAAGTGGACGGGCACTCCCTCGACCTCACGATCGACGGCGAGAAACTGCGAGCCGCGCTCGGACCGGCATTCACGGCAGTGGAGAGACCGCCCGTCGACGCCACCTTCGACGTCAGCAACCCCGACGCGGTCCAGGTCGTTCCGTCGGTGGACGGGTACCAGCTCGACACCGGCGCGCTCGGAGCAGCGATCCTGCGAGGCGATCGTGCGATCACCGCGACGATACGCAAAGTGCATCCGCAACACGACACGAAGTGGGCGCGAGCGCTCGGCATCACCCACGAGGTGTCGTCGTTCACGACGTACCACGCCGCGGGCGAGGCACGCGTGAAGAACATCCATCTTGCGGCCGACGTGCTGAACGGCACCGTCGTCGAGCCCGGACAGACATTCTCGCTGAACCAGAAGCTCGGCCCGCGTACACCCGAGAAGGGATACGTGAAAGCGCCGGTCATTCTCGAGGACGGATTCGGCGAGGACTACGGCGGCGGCATCAGCCAGCTCACGACCACGCTGTACAACGCCGTGTTCTTCGGCGGCTATGTCGACGTCGACCACTCGCCGCACCACTACTACATCTCCCGTTACCCGATGGGGCGCGAGGCGACGATCGTGTGGCCGTACGTCGACTTGAAGTTCCGCGACGACACGAAGCACGGCGTCCTCATCCACACGAGCTACACGGACACGTCCATCACTGTTGCGTTGTTCGGGAACACCGACGGTCGCACCGCGCACGAGGAGAACCGCAAGATCCTGCACGTCGAACCGGTCACCGATCGGCTCGTTCCGTGCCCGGCGACGAATCCGGCCGACGACCCCGACAACGATTGCGCGAAGCTCGCCCCGCTCGAACGAGAGACGACGGCCGGCGGTGAGACCGGCTACGACGTCGAGTTCGACCGCGTGATCGTATGGCCTGGACACCCGACGGTCCGCCAGCACTACCACGTGCACTACCCGATGCTGCAGAACACTGTGCTCGTCGGAACCGCGCCCGCGACGTCAACCACGACGACAACGGTCCGGGGCACCACGACAACCGCGCCGCGCAGCAGCACCACGCGGGCGCCGACGCCGACGACCGCCTCCAAGGCCGTCCACGCGTCACCGAGCACCGAGGTTCGCCCCTGAGGGCGATTCGTCCGTCATCGACCGAACGCGCAGTCTGCCGAGCGGTCGATGCATCCAAAACGCTCAATCGCGCACCGCGTCCTGCCGAACCCTTATCGCACGGGTGGACGGGCAGGTTCAGGGGAGAACGTCATAGTGGAGCGAGGCCGGCGCCCCGCGCGTCATGCGCGTCGCGTGCGTCACAGTTCACGAGCAGCGCTGACGGCGATTGCAGTCGCCGCCGTCGCGACGATCGCGCCGGCGAACCAGCTCGCGGGTGGAAGCACGCTGCGCACGTTGCAAGTGTCGGTGCGGTCGCGCGCGCTGGCCGTCGCCGCGCCGATCGTCGGCATGGCCGCCACGCCGACCGGCAAGGGCTATTGGCGCGTGGGCGCGGACGGCGGCGTCCTCACCGCGGGCGACGCGCACTTCTACGGTTCGGCGACCGGCATACCCCACGACACCATCGTCGCGATCGCCGCGACCCGGACTGGTCACGGCTACTGGCTGACCGACCGACGCGGCGCGGTGTTCAACTTCGGCGACGCCGCGTTCCACGGATCGATGTCCGGACATCCGCTCAATCATCCGGTCGTCGGGATGGCGGCGACGCCGAACGGTTCGGGGTACTGGCTCGTCGCGAGCGACGGCGGCATCTTCGCGTTCAACGCGCCGTACCGGGGCTCGACCGGCGGCATGCATCTGAACCGGCCGATCGTCGGCATGGCCGCGACGCCGGGCGGCCGCGGCTACTGGCTGGTCGCGAGTGACGGCGGCATCTTCGCGTTCAACGCGCCGTTCTACGGTTCGACGGGCGCGATCCATCTGAACCAACCGATCGTCGGCATGGCCGCGGCGCCGCACGGTAACGGCTACACGATGGTCGCGGCGGACGGCGGGTTGTTCCGCTTCGGGTCGAACAGCCCATACTTCGGCTCGGCCGTGAACGCATGTCCGGGCGCCCCGGCGGTGGCCGTTGCAATGTCGCCGGGCGCGATCGGATACTGGATCGCGTTCGCGGACGCGCGGACCTACGCGTTCTCGCCGAGCTCGGCGCCTCCGAAGTGTGCGCCGTCCGGTAAGACGAAGATTGCCGAGATGGAACTCGATCTGTTCACTCGCCTCAACCAGGAGCGCGCGGCGCGGCACCTCCCCTCACTCGTGTGGGACGCGACGCTCGCGAACTACGCCGCGGCCTGGAGTGCGAACATGTCGGTCAACGGCTTCCGCCACAGCTCCATTGGGGGGCTCCTCGGGCCGTACAACTTCGTCGGCGAGAACATCGCGGCCGGGAGTCCGGGAACGCTGGAAGGCGCGCTCCACAACGCGTGGATGCACTCGGACGGCCACCGAACCAACATTCTCGCTCCGGGGTTTTCGCGGGTGGGCGTCGGCGCCTTCTGCTCGGCGAACGGTTCGATCTGGCTCACCGAGGACTTCGGCCACCCGACCGCCGCCGGTCCCGCCGACACATCGACGGTGACGCCACCGCTCGACCCGATCGTGCGACCCGACCCGGGCACGCTCCACTGTTGAGCGCCCACATCCGGACCCCGGGGGCGATTGCCCTCCATTCCGTCCCGGCGCGTCGTAACCTCGGTTGCGAGCGAGCGGGGCATCCGGGGGGATGTGACTGATGAGTGCTTCCATGGACAACACCCTGGCGGGCGGGACTGCAACCGAACGATCGAACGCACCCGAGCCGGCGCTGCTGCGCCGGCCGCTCGACAACTGCCCGAAGTGCGGCAGCTGGCAGCTGCAGCCGGTCGTCGACGCGCAGGCGGAAGGCGTGCACTTCCTCTGCGGGAGCTGTAGCCGGTGCTGGCTCGTCGAGCTGGGGTACGTCCGTCGCGTGCACCCGGCGTCGTGCGACGGTTGTCCGCGGTCGGAGCTGTGCGCCGCGACGTACGCAAAGGATCAGCTCTCGGCCTGACTCGCCGCGCCACGCCACGCCCACCGCGGGGTACGGGCCTCGGGTGGGAGGCGATGCTGGCGGATCTGCCACCCGACCTCCAACACCGCGATGCCGCAGCCGGCACAGATGATCGTGCCCCACATCGCCGGCGCGCCCGGCGGCTGCAGCGCGAACCAGTCGCGCAGACCGGGAACCGCGAGGATCAACAAGAACGCGCCGACCATCGAGGCGAAGAGCGCGAAGCGGCCGGGCGTGATCGGACGGGCGAGCAGGTTGAGGATCCAAAGGCCGACAATGAGCAGTGCGATGGTCGCAGCCGTGCGCGCGCCGGCGAGCGTGTCGTAGTGGCGCCCGATGGCGTACGCCGCGAAGGTCGTCGCCGCCGCGACGGCACCCGCCGGTCCCGCGATCCACAACACGCGGTGTACGAAGCCGGGAACGTAGCGGCGCGAGTTGGGCGCGAGCGCGAGGAAGAAGGCGGGTATCCCGATCGTGAGGCTGCTCACGATCGTGAGGTGACGCGGCAGGAACGGGTACGGCCAGCGCGCGATACCGATCGCGACCGCGAGAAACATTGCGTAGAAGGTCTTGGTCACGAACAGGTTCGCGACGCGCTCGATGTTCGCGATCACGCGCCGACCCTCGGAAACCACGCTCGGCAGGCTCGCGAAGCGACCGTCGAGCAGCACCACCTGGGCGACGGCACGCGTTGCCGGCGCGCCGCTTCCCATCGCGACGCCGATGTCGGCATCCTTGAGCGCGAGGGCGTCGTTCACGCCGTCGCCCGTCATCGCGACGATCTGCCGGTTGGCCTGGATTGCCTTGACCAGACGAAGCTTGTGCTCGGGGCTTGCGCGAGCGAACACGTCGACGT
>DATJAA010000248.1:0-8857 GCA_035516815.1 Acidimicrobiia bacterium
CAGCGCGGGGCGTTCGCGGACGCGCCGCCAGTACCCGCGCGAGACGAACTCGCGCGCCGTGTTGCGCGAGCGCGCACTGGAATAGACGGCCTGGCGACCGCGTTGCGCCAGCCGTTCGAGGTGCCCGACCACCGGGTCGGAGGGAAATCGCCGGCGTGCGAAGGCGAGATCGGCCGCGACCGACCGGTAGCACGTTCCCAGCCGGAGCACGTTGGAGGATCCGAGCCGCGCGGGCGAGTCGCCGGCCGCGTCGAGAAGGTGCGCGAGCTCGGCCCAAGTCGGTGCTCGCTCCTGTACGAACTCGTCTAGGTTGGTCATGTGCTCCTCGACGACCGCGTGACGATCGCGACGCCGGAGGGCGTCTCGCTCGAGCTCGTGCTCGCCGGGGTCGGCTCCCGATTCGTCGCCCGCCTCCTCGACACGGTCATCCAGCTGGTGATCATCTTCGCACTCGGGCTGATCATCGCCGAGACAAGCGCGCCCGGCGCCGTTCGCGCGGTCGCGCGCGTGCTGATATTCCTCGTGATCTTCGCGTACGACGTTCCGTTCGAGGTGTTGAACGGTGGCCGGACCATCGGCAAAGTCGCGGCGGGCATACGCGTCGTGGGAACCCTGGGTGAGCCGGTGGGATTCTTCGCCAGTGCGATCCGCAACATCATGCGCATCGTCGACTTCCTGCCGGTGTTCTACGCGGTCGGTGTCATCTCTATCGTCGCGACGCTCCGCGACCAGCGGCTCGGCGATCTCGCGGCCGGAACGATCGTGGCCCGCGACCGCTTCCCCGGGCTCGCCACGACCGCGAGCGCGCCGCCCACCGTCCCGGTCGCGGCCGTCGCGACGTGGGACGTATCCGCCGTTGATCAGAACGACCTGGCGACGATCCACCAGTTCCTCGATCGGCGGTTGTCCATGCCGATGCCCGTGCGCGCCTACTTCGCCAACGAGCTCGCGTCGCGACTCGCCGGCAAGGTCGCCGGCGCACCCTACGGCGCCCACCCCGAGTACCTGCTCGAGGGCGTGGTTGTCGCGAAGCAGGCGAGATGGTGAGCGCGGCACACCCGCTGGGTCTGCGCGCGCCGGAGCTTCGCGTGGGTGCCGCCGGGATGGTCGGCGTCGCGGCCGTATGGCCGGTGCTCCCCGCCCATCCGGCGGTCGCGTGCCCCCTGCGCGCCGCGACGGGGATCCCGTGCCCGTTCTGCGGCATGACGCGTGCTGTCGTCGCCGCCGTGCACGGCCATCTCGGCACGTCGCTCGCGTTCAATCCCGGCGGCATCGTCGTCTTGCTGCTCGCGGTGGTCGCGATCGTCCGCCCCGACGTTCTGACGCGGCTGCGACTACCGGCCTGGGCGCTGGGCGTCCTGCTCGGCGCGCTCTGGTTGTGGAACATCGGGTTCAACCCGACCTTCCACCAACTTCTTCTTCGCTGATCGAACGAATTCCGGTCGCTCGCTCGGGCCTTACCCGACCTCGCGGCGGCCTTCGAGCGCGCGTCCCAGTGTCACTTCGTCGGCGTACTCCAGGTCGCCACCGACGGGAAGGCCGCTCGCGATGCGCGTCACCTTCAGCCCGGCGGGTTTGAGCAGCCGGGCGAGATACATCGCGGTCGCCTCGCCTTCGATGTTCGGATTCGTGGCGAGGATGACCTCGGTAATCTCCTCGTCCGGCACGCGTGCGAGAAGTTCCTTGACGCGCAGCTGCTCGGGCCCGACCCCCTCGATCGGCGAGATCGCGCCCTGCAGGACGTGGTAGCGCCCGCGGTACTCGGCGGTCCGCTCGATCGCGACGATGTCGCGTGGCTCCTCGACGACGCAGACGACGTGCCCGTCCCGCCGTTCGTCGAGGCAGACGCCGCACAACTCGCCCTCCGAGATGTTGAAGCAACGGCGACACCACGTGACGCGGTCCTTCGCGTCCTCAATGGCGCGCGCCAGCCGCTTCGCGTCGAGTGCATCGACCTTGAGGAGGTAGAACGCGATGCGTTGCGCCGACTTCGGCCCGATTCCCGGCAGCCGGCCGAGCTCGTCGATCAACGTCTGCATGACGCCTTCGTAGACGTTCACGGCTGGTTGGAACCCCCCGGCGCGCCGAGGCCACCGAGACCGCCGAGGTCGCCGATCCCACCGCCGAGGCCGCCGAGCACCGATCCGATGTCGATACCCCCGGTGACCGCACCCAGCTTCCGGGATTGCAGCTCGCGCGCCTGTCTGGTCGCCTCGATCACAGCCGCCACGACGAGGTCTTCGAGCGTCTCGATGTCGTCGGGATCTACGACGCTCGGATCAAGCTTGATCGCGCGCAGCTCGCCCTCGCCGGTAACCGTCGCCCGTACTACACCGCCGCCGACCGTCGCTTCGAGGGTCGTGTTCGCGAGCGCGTCCTGCGCCTCGGCCATCGAGGCCTGCATGCGCTGCAACATCTCCAACGGATCGAAATCGGTCATCGCCGTCTCCTTGCTCTCAACCGCGACGGCGTTCGTCGACGACTTCCGCGCCGAGATCGGCAACAAGACGCGTGACGGAGTCGAGTTGCGGCGCGTCGGGCGCGTCGGAGAGCTCAGCCAGGTCGACCGCGTCGTCTTCGTCGGCCGCGGGCGGCTCCGCTTCGCGTGCCGGCGCGGAGTCGGGCGAGCCGCCCGTCCCGGAAGCGGGCCGGAACGCGTCGACCTTGTCGAAGTCGTGCGCGCGCAGGACGAAGCGCGGGGACGGTCCCAGGCGTGACGCGAATGCGTCCTTGATCGCGGCGGCCTCCTTGCGGAACCGCTCGTTGATGGCGTCGAACCGGCGCTTCGGCACACCGAAGACCACGACGCCGTTCTCGATGCCGATCGGCTGCGCGTCCTGTATGCCCGCGCGCACGGGAGCCTTCAGCAAAGCCAACGCCTCCGGCCACGCCTCGATGACGTCATCGAGCGCAAAAGCCACCGAATCGGGCTCGCCCGGGGGGTCGCTCTCCGGCCCGGCCGGCGGGGAGACCGCTGCCTCGGGCGACGACGCGGGCGGCTTGGGGCTGCGCTCGCGACGCGCGAGGACCGGGCCGCCCGCCACCGGCGCGGGCCGCGGCGCGGTGGGCGCCGGTACCGCGGCCGCAAGCATCCCGGGATCGCCCACGCGTTGTTCGAGCCGTTCGATGCGGTCGAGCAAGGTCTCCTCGCGCGTGCGCGACTCCCGACGAGCGATGCGCACAACGGCGACCTCGAGCACGAGCCGGGGGTCGGCGACGGCCTGGCCGCGGATGTCGACGATCGCGTCGCCGAGTATCTCGATCGCGCGCACGACCGCCGCGTTGCCCATCTCCTTGGCGAGCGCCGTGAGCCGTTCGCACTCCTCGGGTGGTCCGTCGTAGGGAACACGTCCGGAGGCGTTCGCCTGCAAGAATGCGTCGCGCAACGTCCGCAAGAGATCATCGGCGACGCGCCGGACGTCGTGGCCCGATGCGATGAGATCGTGCACGCCGACCAGCGCGCCCGCGATGTCTTCGCGGGCGGCGGCCTCGAGCACGGCGAGGCGTTGTTCGAAGGGCGCGCCCCCGAACGCGGCCTGCACCTGCAGCGCGTCGAGGGTGCCGCCGCCGACGGCCAGCGCCTGATCGAGCAGCGAGAGCGCGTCGCGCGCTGAACCTGCGGCGCGGCGGGCGATCAGGTCGAGCGCCTCCGGGTCGGCATCGACGCTCTCGTGTCCGAGGATGTTCGCGAGGTGGTCGACCAGCTGGCCGTGCGAGAGCAGGGTGAACTCGAAGTGCTGCGTGCGCGACCGGAGCGTCGGGAGCACCTTCTGCGGATCGGTGGTGGCGAGCACGAAGACCACGTGCGCGGGCGGCTCCTCCAGTGTCTTCAGCAGCGTGTTCGACGCAGCCGCCGACAGCATGTGCACCTCGTCGATGATGTACACCTTGCGGCGGCTCGACGCACCGACACCGAGGTGCACGCTCTGAATGAGCTCGCGCATCGCGTCGACGCCGTTGTTCGACGCGGCATCGAGCTCGACAAGATCGAAGAACGTGCCCGCGGTGACCGCTTCGCAGTTCTCGCAGACGCCGCAGGGTTCGCCGTCGGCGCCGAGGTTCAGGCAATTGAGTGCACGCGCCAGGAGCCGCGCGGTGGTGGTCTTCCCGGTGCCCCGAGGCCCGGAGAACAGGTACGCGTGCCCGACACGATCCTCGCGAACCGCATTGCGCAACGCAGTGGTGACGTGATCCTGCCCGACGAGCTCCGAGAACCTCTGCGGCCGGTACTTGCGATACAGGCTGTGTGACGCCACGGGTCAACCTTACCGACGCCCACTAGGCTGCAACCGGCCCGCTCGCGCCGTACCGGGTCCGGCGCGACGTGCGCCCGTGAACCGAGTCAGGTCCGGAAGGAAGCAGCTCTCAGCGGAAGCGCTCGAGTGCCGCCGGGTCGCCTGGTATGTGCTGCGAGCGGGCCACTCGTCGTCCTCACGCGCGAGCCGACCGGCTGGGAGCATCGAGCCGGCGGTTGCACGTCGCCTAGCATCACCGTCTCTCGGGAGGGATGCGAGAGCGGCCGAATCGGCACGCTTGGAAAGCGTGTGAGGGGCAACCCTCCGTGGGTTCGAATCCCACTCCCTCCGCTCCGCTCCGGTTTCGATGTGCCGCCCTTGGTAGAGCCGAGGTCTCGCGTCGGATAGCGGACACTTGACGAGCCCCGTCGACGCGAGCAGGTGCGCCGCGATCGGCAGCCGACGAAAGGGATGCACCATGACCGACGAACCGGTCGCACTGGTCACCGGCGCCAGCCGTGGAATCGGCAAAGCAACCGCGATCGCGCTCGCCGCGGCTGGATTCGACGTAGCCATCTGTGCGCGGACCGTCCACGAGGGCGACGCGCACAGCGAGCCGAACTCAGTCCGCGGCGACGATCCCGTCGTATCGCTTCCCGGGAGCCTCGAATCGACGGCTGCCGTGATCGCGTCGTGCGGGCGACGCGCGTTGATCGTGCCGATGGATCTGCTCGACGTGACGAGCGTCGAAGCGGCACCCGCGACCGTGCTCGGCGAGTGGGGACACGTCGACGTCCTGTTCAACAACGCGATCTACCAGGGACGGGGCACCATGGACCGCATTCTCGACATGACGATGGGCGACATCGACAAGGTCATGCGCGCCAACTTTGCTCACCAGCTCCGCCTCATCCAGCTCGTCGTGCCGCACATGATCGAACGAGGCCACGGCCGCATCATCAACATGGTGTCGGGGTCGGCCCGACACGATCCGCCGGGCCCTGCGGGAGCGGGCGGATGGGGAATCGGTTATGCGGCGTCGAAAGCTGCGTTCGGCCGGGTCGCGGGTGGGATCGAGGCCGAGTTCAAAGACCGAGGCGTCCGCGCATTCAACGTCGATCCCGGAAACGTCATCACCGAGAAGCGCCGACTGCAGCACCCGGACGACGACTACGAGCGCGGCTTCGGCTCGGCGCCGGCCGAAGCCACCGGCGCGGTAGTCGGCTGGCTCGCCGGCAACGACGAAGCGCTCCGCTTCGCGGGCAAGTGGGTCTACGCCCCGAAGCTCTGCGCCGACCGCGGCCTCCTGCCCGGATGGCCACCCGAGGGCGTGACCCCATGACACATTGCACCGTTCTTGGCCGCGAGCAAATGAAGCGATAGGGAGCGAGTGTCGAGGTCAGCCGCGCAGGAGTTGGTCGTACACGGCTTGGGTTGCCGCGCACGGTGACACTCCGAGTTCTTCGCGCAGAACATCGCAGAGGGTGGTGTAGACCCGGAGTGCTTCGGCAACGTTGCCTTGGTTGGCGAGTGCCTGCATGAGTACTTGATAGCCGCTCTCGCGGAGAGGGACGAGGCGGACGAGTTGGCGACCGGCGCGGACGGCAGCCGGGAGTTCGGTCTCACCGGTCCCCAGTGCGGCGACGGCGTAGGCCTCCAGGGCACGAAGGCGGATCTCCGCGACTTCGCGGCGCTTCTCGTCGACCCAGGGCGCGTCTTCGTCCGGCAGGAACTCGCGTTCGGCGATGAACAGAGCGACCAGTGACGGTCCCCAGGCGTGTTTCCAGTCGCGCAGGGCGACCTGTGATTCCGCGCGGTGCACCGCCTCTGCCGCGACTTCGACGTCGACGCGGGCGTCCTTGTCCAGTCGGAGGCGCAGACTCGTTCGGCCATCGAGGACTCCCTCTCCGAGGAGCTTACGGAGCTTGGAGATCAGCGCGTTGAGGCCGGCGTCTGCGGCGGACGGGGGACGTCGGGGCCAGAGAGCCTCGGTGAGTTCGTCTCGGTTCGTCGATCGGTGGCGGTTCAGGACCAAGTAGGCGAACAGGAGGCGACCCTGGCGTCCCGGGAGGCGGCCTTCGAGACGCGCGCCTGCGTATTCGATCATGGTCGGTCCGCAGAGCTGGATCCTGGTCGGTGGCGCAGACGCCAAGGTCACACCAACATTCTGTCAACCGGCACGGCGTACAACCGTTGAGGAGGACCCGATGGCCAGGATCATCAGATGCGAGTGCGGGTATGTCGCTCGAGGCGACACCGACGACGAGGTGGTCGAGACGATCCGCACTCACATGAGCACCGACCATCCCGCCCTGTTGGAGACCGTCGGGCGGGAGGACCTGCTCGGTTGGATCCAGGTCGAATAGCCCAACCGGTGGAGGACCAAGATGCTTTCGAGAACCACGGCGAGTCGCGAAGACGGTACCCGGGCCGAGATCCTCGTGGATCCGGAATGGCTCGAGGAACACCTGAGCGATCCGGCGCTGCGCCTGATCGAGGTCGACGTGAGCCCGGCAGCGTTTACCGAAGGACACATCGAAGGCGCGCAGTTGTGGAACGTGTATCGGGACCTCAAGACCGCCGACTACCAACTCGTCGACCAGTCGGCGATCGAGGCCCTTCTCGCCCGCTGCGGGATTACCACAGACTCGACAGTTGTCTTCTACGGGTACGCGCCCGCGATGGGCTTCTGGCTGATGAAGCTCTACCGCCACGCCGACGTACGAATCCTCGACTGTTCACGCGCCACGTGGCGCGACGAAGGCCGAGCGTGGACGAGCGACGTGGTGACACCGGCCCGCGGCAGCTATCGCCTCCCGGACCAAGACGAACGGATCCGCGCCGACTCCGCTCTGGTCCGCGGCGCGATCGACAACACGACATACACCATCGTCGACGTTCGCTCAGACGCCGAGTTTCGCGGCGAACGGTTCTGGCCTTCAGGCGGTGCCGAAGAAGGCGGTCGCGCCGGGCATGTTCCGTCCGCCGTGTTCAGCCCCATTGACGATCTGCAGGATGCGACGGGACGGTTCCGAAGCCCCGCCGCCCTGCGCGAACACTTCGGTTCGCTGAACTTCTCCCCCGATCGTGAGGTGATCACGTACTGCACGATCGGCGGTCGTGCCTGCACCGCGTGGTTCGCGCTCACCTACCTGCTCGGGTGTAAACACGTACGCGTGTACGACGGCTCGTGGGCGGAGTGGGGACGCACCCCAACTCTGCCGGTAGACACCGTCTGAATCCAATCCTGCCGCAACGGCGTCGTGCCCCTATCTCAGAGGCCTCGGTATCAGCACGCCGACCATCCCCAGATAGCGGTGGTAACGGCAGATGAACACGACCGGCACGGAACCGACCCGCACCCGGACCGTGATCGAACGACCTTGGGCAATGTCGACGTCGATGTGCTGTGCTGCGATCTCGATGTTGTGAATGGTTTGCCCGGTGTTGCGGACTGTGAGAGTGACGATCCCGCGTGGGACCTCGGTGAAGCAGGTTGGACTGAAGCTCGCGTTGGCACCGTCAACATCGAGTGATGACCCGGTCGCGCGTTCGACGCCCCTGTTGGTGATCGGGGCGAGCGCCCGAAGTTCCGAGGCGCAGGACGAACTCGAGCTGTGCGACGAACTGCATCCGGTGACGACCGCGGTGGCGAGGGTTACGCACGCGAGTATCCACGCGCCGGCCGTGCTCATCACGTTGCCGAGTTGCACGGGCCGGCGCGCAGCGGACATCGAACTGCGCCGCGCATCGCCATCGGTCTAGGTCGTGGTGGCTGGGCGCGTGGGTCGAGTGCGTCGCTTCGGCAGGCCGAGGATGGCCCGCACGGTCGCGGAGAGCTCGCTTCGGAGGATAACGGGTGGCGCTTCGGCGAGGAGTCTTGGTGCCCAGTCGTCGAACGCGGTCACCGCGCCGAGCGCGGCGAACATTCGGATCTCCTCGTGCACGTCGGCGGCCGTCGAGTGCACTGCCGCCTCGACGCGTTCGTGCATCCGTACGTGGTCCGACACCTCGTGGAAGGTCTCGTGCATTTGGTCGACCGAGTGTCGGTTGCGCTCGAGCAGCCGGAACAGGTCCATGTGCTCGAACATCGTTTCCACCACCCAGGTGAGGGCATCGGCCCATTCCGCGATGTTGCGCGCTGCTTCGAGCCGATCCACGAGCTCACCGACGATGTCGCCCACGGGCTCCATGAGGGCGCGCAGGATGTCGTCCTTGCTGGGAAAGTGGTAGTAGAGCGCCGCCTTCGTGATGGCGAGCCGCGCCGCGATCTCCCGCAGCGAGGTGGCTTCGTACCCCTGCTCGATGAAGAGCTCCGACGCGACGGCCAGGATCTCGGCCCTCGTGTCACGGCTCGGTCGCATCCTCGTGCCGGTGCTCGATGTCGTGCTCATCGTGGCGGGCTCTCGGGCCATATTCGCTATTCTACTTGACGACCGGTAAGGATTCACTTACCGTTCGGCAAGTAGGTACGCCGAATGGTACTCGGCTTCTTCCCCCGACCTCACGGAGGACACCCACATGACTGCGCCCGTGATAGAGGCCGTGCGCCTAACCAAGCGCTACGACGACACGCAAGCCCTCGCGGGCGTCGACCTCTATGCAGACAAGGGCACCTTGTT
>DATJAA010000249.1:0-3776 GCA_035516815.1 Acidimicrobiia bacterium
AGGCGCTCCACCCGACCCGACAGCTCGAACGCGTCGAAACGTGCGAGCAGCTGGCGGAGCATGACGTCGAGCTCGACCCGCGCGAGGTGCGCACCCATGCAGAAGTGCTCGCCGAAGCCGAACGCGAGGTGCGGGTTCGGGCTGCGATCGGCACGGAAGTCGAACGGATCGTCGAACACCTCCTCGTCGCGGTTCGCCGACGCGAAGTACAGCGCGAGCTGATCACCGGCCGCGATCTCTACGCCGCGGATCTCGCAGTCCTCGGTCGCGACCCGGGTGAAGTGACTGATCGGGCTGGCCCAGCGCAGGATCTCCTCCACGGCGTTCGGCAACAGCTCGCGGTTCGCGCGCAGCTTCTGCCACTCGGCCGGTCGTTCGCAAAACGCGAGCAGACCGCCGCTGATCGCGTTGCGCGTCGTCTCGTTCCCGGCCTCGACGAACAGTTCGCAGTACGAGAGCAGCTGCTCGTCGGTGAGCGGCGCGCCGCCGATCTTCCCGGCCCGCAGCTCGCTCATGAGATCGTCTTGCGGAGACCCGCGACGCTGGTCGAGGAGACGCTCGAAGAAGCCGCGGAGCTCGCCGCGTGCGCGCTTCATCGTCTGGCCGGGCGACTCACCGGGAAGGCGGTACTCCGGATCGTCTTTGCCGATGATCTCGTTCGTCCAGCGAAAGAGCAGTTCCCAGTCGTCGCGGGGGACGCCGAGGATCCAGGCGATCACCGCGAGCGGGAACGGTGCCGCGATGCGCTCGACGAAGTCGCCCTCGCTCGACTCGCCTGCGTTCAGGAGTCCGCCGTTCGCGACGCCGGCGTTGGCGGCGCGATCGAGCACGTCGACCGCAATGCGCTCGACGTCGTCACTCCGCCCGCGCACGGCACGGGGCGTGAAACGCGCATTGACGACCCGTCGCATCGGACCGTGCCGGGGCGGATCGATCATGACGAGGATCTCCGAGGGCGGAACCGGCGCGGCGCCGTCGCGGGCGAGTGTGATCCCCTGCGCGCTCGAGAACCGCAGGGGCTGCGCGGCGATCTGCAGGATGTCCGCGTGCTTGGTGACCGCCCAGAAGGGCTTGTAGCCGGGCGCCTCGATGCGCGCGACGGGGGCGACGGCGCGCAAGCGCGTCCAACACGCGTGCGGATAGCCGTAACGCGCGTAGCGCTCGGGGTCGACGAGGTCGAGCGGATCGATGTCGATGCCGGTCACTTCGGTTCCCGGGGGAGTCCGAGGATGCGTTCGCCGATGATGTTGCGCTGGATCTCGCTCGTGCCACCCATGATCGAGTTGGCCCGGGCCGACAACAGACCGCGCGCCCAGCGTCCACGGTCGGTGGCCGACGCGTCCCCGGGCATGAGCAGCGCACCCGGTCCGAGCAGGTCGGTCGCGGTCTCGTAGAGGCGCTGGCTCAGACCGGCCCAGAACAGCTTGACGATGCTCGACTCCGCGCCGATCTCCTCGCCGCGCGCGAGCCGGGCGAGCGTGCGCGCGTTGTGCAGCCGGAAGATCTCGACGTCGATCCAGGACTGCGCCAACCGTTGCCGCGTCGGCGCGTCGTGCGCAGAACCACGCCGGGTGCACGCCTTCGACAAGAGGTCGATCGCGACCTCGTGCAGTACCTGTTCCCTCCAGATGAAGGAGGCGCCGCGCTCGTTCGCGAGCGTCGTGTTGGCAACCATCCAACCCGCGTTCTCGGGACCGATGAGATTCTCGACGGGTACCGCGACGTCGTCGAGGAATACCTCGTTGAATTCCTGCTCTCCCGTCATCTGCCGCAGCGGGCGGACCTCGACGCCGGTGGAGTCCATCGGGATCGCCAACATCGAGATCCCCTTGTGTGCGGGCGCCGCGCGGTCGGTACGCACCAGCGCGATGCCCATGTCGGCGAAGGTCGCGTACGACGACCAGACCTTCTGACCGGAGACGCGATAAACGCCACCGCACTTCTGGGCGCGCGTCGAGAGGCTCGCGAGATCGCTGCCCGCACCGGGCTCGCTGAAGAGCTGGCACCACACGTCCTCGGCGCCGAGGATCCTCGGCATCCACCGTGTGCGTTGCTCCTCCGTGCCGTGCGTCATCAAAGTCGGCCCGACGAGCGTCACGCCCGCGCGCCCGAGAATCGGCGGTGCGTCGGTGCGGGCGAGCTCCTCGTTGTAGATCGCGACCTGGCGCGGGGAGGCACCGCGCCCGCCGTACGCGACCGGCCAATGGACGCCCACCCAGTGTCCGGCGTGGAGTGTCCGTTGCCACTCCCGCAGGATCGCGGCGTCGACGGGGGTCGTCGCGACCTGCACGTCGGGCGGCACGTGCTCGGCCAGCCATGACCGCAGCTCGGTGCGGAACTCCTCGTCGAGAGCCGGCATCCGGTGCCTTCCGGCTATGGCCGGCCCGCCGACCACGAGACGGTCTTCAGCTGGGTGTACTCGAGGAGGCCGTAGTCGCCGAACTCGCGGCCGATGCCCGACTGCTTGTAGCCGCCGAACGGGCCCCAGAGGTGCGGCCCGCCTCCCCCACCGTTGAGGCTCACGGTTCCCGCGTGCAACCGCTGCGCGATCTCGTACGCGCGGGTGGCGTCGGGATGCCAGACGGAGGCGGCGAGCCCGTAGCGCGTGTCGTTCGCGATCCTTATCGCGTCCTCCTCGTCTTCGAAGGGGATCACGACGCCGACCGGACCGAAGATCTCGTCCTGCGCGACGGTCATGGAGCTGCGCACGTCGGCGAACAACGTCGGCTCGAAGAAGAAGCCTCGCTCGAGGCCGGCGGGACGGCCTCCACCGCACGCCAGACGAGCGCCCTCCGCGTTCCCCGCGGCGACGTAGCGCTCGACGCGCTCGCGCTGCGCTTCGCGGATCAGTGGCCCCATGCCGGTTTTCATGTCGGTGGGATCGCCGACCCTGATCTTCTGCAACACCGCCGTGACGCGCTCCACGACGTCGTCGTAGACGGAACGATCCGCGAGGATCCGGGTGGGGAGCGCGCACCCCTGCCCGGCGTGGATGGTGAAACCCGTCGCCGCGGAGGTCGCGAACTTGTCGATGTCGGAGCCGGCGAACACGATGTTGGGCGACTTGCCGCCCAACTCGAGCAGGACCTTCTTCAGCCCCTCGGCGGCCTGGCCCATGATCTTCTTCCCCACCGCGTCGGAGCCGGTGAAGCTGACCATGTCGATGCCCGGGTGCGTCGTGAGGTGCTCGCTCGCGGCGATCTCGCCGGTGACGACGTTCAGCACGCCACGAGGCAAATCCGCCTCGTCGGCGATGTCACCGAGCACGAACGCCTCGAGCGGTGTCAGCGGCGACGGCTTGAGCACCACGGCGTTGCCGACCGCGAGCGCGGGCACGACTTTCACGAGGTTGAGGTACAGCGGGAAGTTGAAGGGCGTGATCGCGGCGACGACGCCGATCGGCTCCTTGAGGATGACGCCCTGCCCGAGACCCCTCGCGCTGGATTGCGGGGGAAGCGGGTCGAGGAACGGAAAGCTCGCGGCGCGTTCGGCGAACCACGACGCGTACCGCAGCGGCGTATCGAACTGGAGCGCCATCGCGAACGGGCGCGCGCAACCCGCCTCGGCAACGATCAGGTCGACGAGCTCCGCCCGCCGGTCGGTCACCACCTGGATGAACCGCACGAGCGCGTCGGAACGCTCGCGCGGCGACATACGAGGCCACGGTCCTTCGTCGAAGGCCCGGCGCGCCGCCGCGACGGCGCGGTCGACGTCGGCGACCGACGCCTGCGGAACCTGCGCGATGACCTCCTCGGTGGCCGGATTGATCACGTCGA
>DATJAA010000250.1:0-3317 GCA_035516815.1 Acidimicrobiia bacterium
TCTGGAACACCATGCCGATGTTCCGGCGGGCGTCGGTGAGACGGCGCTGCTCCTCGTAGATGTCGGCACGGTCGAGCAACACCTCCCCGGCCATCGACGCCGAGGGTACGAGCTCGTGCATCCGGTTCAGGATGCGCAGGAACGTCGACTTGCCGCAGCCCGACGGCCCGATGAGCGCGGTGACACGGCGCGCGTCCATCGAGAGGGAGCAGCGCTCGAGCACCTTGCGCTTGTTGAACCACGCGCTGACGTTCGTCGCGAGGAGCGTCGCGGGATTGGAGGAGTCGCCGGCGACGGCCACGGGCTTGACGGCGGACTCCGAGGTGATCGTCATCGGGCTCTCCCGAGCTTTTTGGTCGCGCGCCTCGTGACGAGGCGGGCGGAGACGAAGAGGATGAACACGAGCAGCACCAGCACGAGCGCACCGGTGAACGCCCGAGCGATGTCGGTCTGGTTGGGCTGGCGGATGAGCTTCCACACGAACAGCGGAAGGTCGGACTGTGGTCCTCTGGTCGGATTGACGTTGGTCGAGTCCGCGCCGAAGGCCGTAAGTAGCATCGGCGCGGTTTCGCCGATCGCGCGCGCGATCGCCAGCAGCATCGCGGTCATCAGGCCGGCGATGGCGGTCGGCAGCACCACACGCTGCACGAGTCGCCACTGCGGCGCGCCGAGCGCCAGCGCACCTTCGCGCAACGAGTTCGGAACCGTTCGCAGGATCTCCTCCGACGCCCGCGTCATCGTCGGCAGCATCAGGATCACGAGCGCGACTGAGCCGGCCAGTCCCGAGAATCCGTGCTGTTGCACCAACACCGTGAACACGAGGAGGCCGGCCACGATGCTCGGCAGGCCGCTCATCGCATCGACGATGAACCGCACGACCGTCGCGAGCCGGCCCCGCACTTCGTGCAGGTACACGGCTGTGAGGATGCCGATGGGCACCACAACGATGGTCGCGATGCCGACCTGCTCGAGCGTTCCGATGATCGCGTGCTTCGCGCCCCCGCCGGGCGTCAAGGGTCCGGTCTTGCTCAGGTCCTCGGTGAAGAACGTCCACGAGAAGAAGCGGGCGCCCTTGATGACGATGAACGCGATCATCCACATGAGGACCGCGCACACGAGCAGACCCGTCGAGACCACGAGCATGGTCACCAGCCGGTCGAGCGCGGTCTCCACGTCCGACCGGTCGCGCGCGAGCAGGAAGTAGACCGCGACGAACGCGACATACCACCAGATCGCGAAGCCGACGAGACTCTGCATGTGCAGGAAGATGCGCAGGAGCTCGGCGAAGGCGGCCGCCGCGACCGCGGCGACGACCACTTCGGCAATATCCGCGCCGGTCACCTTGCGCCGGCGGATCGGCACGTCGGGCGCGTCGTCGGGTACGGCGCGGAGGATCACTGGCGGCTCGTCGACCTTGGCGACCGGCGGCACCCCCTCGTCGGTGAGGTCGATCTCATCGACGGTCCGCGCCGATCTCACGAACTCCGACAGCGCGATCGCCGCGACGAATCCGAGGTATGCGACGACGGTGATCGCGATGGGGCCGGTGACGCCGAGCGCGGACGACGCGAGCATCGCCGCGCCCACGGCGACGATGATCCCTCCGGCGATCTGTAGCGCGAGCGCGCGCCGCTGTTGCGCCTTTATGCGACTCGACCGTGGCGGTCGACCGCCGCGCTTGGTGACGCGCCGGAACGAGCGGCGCGGGCTCGGTGTGGTCTGGGCCACGTCCTCGTCGAGGGGCGTGCCGGTACTCACTTCACCGTCTTCCGTACGACGATGAAGCGAGCCCCGAGGTTGACGGCGAGCGTCAGCAGGAACAGCGCGAGCCCGGCCGCGACGAGGCCGCTGCGTTCGAGCGGACCGGCCTCGCCGAAGTGGATCGCGATGTACGCGGCCACCGACGCGCCGCCGGTCTTGAAGATGTGCGAGTTGAAGTCGATCTGCGGGCTGATGAGCAACGCGACCGCGATGGTCTCGCCGAGCGCGCGCCCGAAGCCGAGCAGCGACGCGCCGACGATGCCGCCACGCGCGAACGGCAGGATGACCTCCCGGATCATCCCCCAGCGCGTGCCGCCCAGCGCCAGCGCACCCTCGCACTGTTCGCGCGGCACCTGCGCCATGACGTCGCGGGTGACCGAAGTGATGATCGGCAGGATCATGATCGCGACGACGCATCCCGCGATGAAGCTGGACTGCACGAGGCCGTCACCCAAGCGGATCCTGAGGAAGGGGACGGCCGAGAAGTGATGGCCGAGGAAGGAGGCGACAGGCGTGAGGTGACTCTGCAAGGCGAGCAGGCCCCAGATGCCGAACAGCAAGCTCGGCAGCGCGGCCAACAGGTCGACGGTCGACGTGAGGGGGCCGCGGAGCCTCGGTGAGGCGTACTCGTTGATGAAAAGTGCCATCGCGACCCCGAGGGGGACGGCGATCACCATCGCGATCGCAGCGATGACGAGCGTGCCCTCCAGCAGGCCGAGCACGCCGAAGTGGCCGGTGTCGGGATTCCACACGCTCTTCGTGAAGAAGTCGATGATCCCCGACGACCGGAAGGCGGGCCGGGAGCGCAGGATCAAGAACACCAGCGTGGCGCCGACGATGATCAGGCTCACCGAAGCGGCGGCGGTCGAGAGGCCCCGGAAGATCCGGTCTCCGGTGGTTGGGTGGACCTGGGGCGTCGTCGGGACGTCGTCGACGTCCATTACGGCGAGTTCGCCGGGTCCGCTGATCATCAGGTCCTCGGGGGGATTCGTCGGCGCGGGCTTCCGTCGCCCCCGAACTGTAGGAGTGCCAGGTGAACGGCAGATTGACGACGAGTGACGCGCAAGTCGTCGCTCGAACAACCTTCCCGGCGGCGCCTAGGTGGTCACCCGGGCGGCGACGCGCTCATAGCGGTATCCCACGCCACGCACGGTGATGATGCGCGCCGGGTTCGTTGGATCGGACTCGATCTTCGACCGCAGTCGCTTCACGTGCACGTCGAGCGTCTTCGTGTCACCGAAGTAGTTCGGTCCCCACACGCGGTCGATCAGCACGTCGCGAGTCAGCACCCGGCCCGCGTTCGCCATCAGCAGCTCGAGCAGCTCGAACTCCTTGAGCGGGAGGGCTACGGCTTCGCCGCGCACGTAGACCTCGTGGCGGCCGATGTCGAGCCGAACATCGCCGACCTCGATCACATCCGGTGCGGCGATGTCCTCGTCGCCGGCCGGCACGCGGCGCAGCGACGCCCGCACCCGCGCGATCAACTCCCGGAGCCGGAACGGCTTGGTGACGTAGTCGTCGGCACCGACCTCGAGTCCGACGACCGCGTCGATCTC
>DATJAA010000251.1:0-4334 GCA_035516815.1 Acidimicrobiia bacterium
CGTCGACCGCGGTCACCGACCCGAACAGGCGGCCTTCGCCACCAGCGCGGGCTTTGATCGTGATCGTCCGGCCCTCGAACTGTGCGGCCAGCGCCTCCGCCGCCTCGCGCTCACGACGCTCGCGGGCTTCCCGATTGCGCCGCATGGCGTCGGCTTGCTTCTGACTTCCCGGCGACGCCTTGAGCGCCAGCCCTCGCGGCACGAGGTAGTTGCGCGCGTATCCGTCGGCGACGTCGACGAGGTCGCCCTTCTTGCCGAGGTTGTCGACATCGTCGCGAAGAACGATCCTCATGCCGATCCCACCTCCGACGTGCAGTCGCGCCTCACTCGTCTTCGCTCCCGCCGTCGCCCAAGTCGTCGACGTCGCCGATGACTTCGCCGTCCAGGCCCTCGTTGAGCTCGACTTCTTCGAGTTCGCGATCCTCGGTGTCTTCGATCGCGCCCGGGATGTCGCGCAGCTCACCCTCGCGGTCGCCCCGATCGCCGCGGTCGCCGCGGTCGCGACGGCCCTTGGACCGCTGCGTCACCTGGCGCACGCTGTAGGGGAGCAGCGCCATCTCGCGTGCAACCCGGATCGCGCGCGCGACCGCCACCTGCTGCTGCTGGGTGTTGCCGGTAACCCGCCGGGCGCGCACCTTCGCCCGCTCCGACATGAACCGCCGGAGGAGGTTGACATCCTTGTAGTCGATCCAGTCGATGCTCTCGGTGACGAGGATCGACGTCTTCTTCTTGATCGGGCGCCGCTCCTTGCCCGGAGGGGCCTTCTTCTCTCTGCGCTGTGCCACTCGAGGTTCCCTATCCGATCAGAACGGCTCTTCGCCGTAATCGTCGTAACTGCTGTCGGAGCCGCCGGCGGCCGGCGTCGGTGCCGGCCGGCGGGGCGGACCGCCGCCCCCGTCGGGACCGCTGCGCTCGACCTTGTGCACCTCGGCGGTCGCGAAACGCAGGCTGGGTGCGACGTCGTCGGCGACGATCTCGACGATCGAGCGCTTCTCGCCCGACTCCGTCTCCCAGCTCCGTTGCTCGAGCCGCCCGCTCACGACCACCCGCGAGCCCTTGGTCAAGGAGGCGCCGACGTTCTCGGCGAGCTGTCGCCACGCGACGACGTTGAAGAAGCTCGTCTGCTCTTCCCACTCCTGGGACTGCTGGTTCCGCCACGAGCGGTTGACGGCCACACCGAAGGTGACCTTCGAGACGCCGCTCGGCGTGTAACGCATCTCCGGGTCGCGGGTGATGTTGCCGGAGATCGTGATGCTGTTCGAGTCCGTTGCCATGTCGCTACTCCCTATGCCTGCTGCCCGCCGTGGCGCCCGCCGCCTTCGGAGGTCCGTAGACCTTCTCCGGGATGCGCAACACCATGTGGCGGATCACTTCATCTGCCAGGGAGAGTGTCCGGTGCAACTCCTCCATCGCCTGCGGTTCGGCTCGGGCCTGGAGCACCACGTAGTACCCCTCGGTCTTGTGCTTGATCTCGTAGGCGAGACGGCGCTTGCCCCAGAAGTCGACGTGGCCCCGTTCGGCGCCCTTCGACTCGATGAGCTGGAGCCACCGTTCGACGGCAGCCCGGATCGTCTCCTCTTCCAGGTCCGCGTCGACGATGATCATGACTTCGTACGGACGCGACATGCGCCGGTACCTCCTTCGGACCGCACGGCAGCGCCGGTGCGGGCCCCGTTGCCCGCCGATCACCCGGCGCCGCAGGGGCAGGATTCGGTTGTCGGAACCGATGGAAGCTAGCAGATCAGCTCGAAACGGCCTATCGAGAGGCGACGCTACAAGAGCGGTGAGACAGTGTCACCGGCTATCCGGTTTCCGGGCCGCGCTCACGCGGCGCAGGCCCCGAGCGCACCCGAGACCGGACCGCTCCCGGTCGGACGCTCGAGCGCATAGCGGTAGCGAGCCCTGCTCGCGTACTCCGGACAGGTCGCGTCGGTGCCGTCGGGGCACGGCGTCATGTGCTGGTCGTCGAGCGGCCGGCCATCCTCGGCGAAGAAGGTGATGTCGAGCGGCGTGGGCGTACCCGCCATCGTGTAGTGCGCGCTGGTGTCGCCCGGGTTGACGAACAGCATTCCCGCGTACGGCCCGAACACCGTAACGCCCCGCAGACCCTGCTCGCGCTCGCTCGGCGTCGATGCGACGAGCACCCGCAGACACGTGGAGCCGACCGCGACGTGCGCTTCCGAGAATTCTCCGAACGGCGCCGAGGCCGGGCTCGTCGACGCGAACGACAGGTGCGCGGTGCCGCTCTCGCCGGCCCGGATCCGCACAACGAGCACGACCAGACCCGCGAGAGCACCGAGCGCGACGACCGCCGCCGCGGCGATGCGGACCCGCGCCGGCACCGCGGCTACTGCGCGAGCTCGGGCTCGGCGGCGCCGCCGTACAGGCCGAGGGCGTCGGCCATGCGATCGGTCATGTGGTAGGTCTCCGCGCTCGCCGGATAGGTACCGGAACGGACGTCGGCGCAGAAGCGCTCGATCGACTCTGTCGCCAGCGCCTCCATGGCCGCGTACTGACGTACGAACTTCGGCACCCGGTGCTCGGGACCGGCGAATCCGAGGATGTCGTGCCATACGAGCACCTGGCCGTCGCAGTGGCGGCCCGCCCCGATACCGATCGTGGGCACGTCGACCTGCTCGGTGATCACGCGCGCCACCGCGTCGGGGACGCATTCGAGCACGATCGCGAAACAGCCGGCTTCGGCGAGCGCGACGGCGTCGTCCGCCAGCGCCTTGGCCGCGTCGAGCTCCTTGCCCTGCACGCGGAAGCCACCGAGGGCGTGGATCGACTGCGGCGTCAGGCCGATGTGGCCCATAACCGGAATCTCGGCGTCGAGGATCGCGTGCACGGACTCGAGCCGCTTGCGCCCACCTTCGAGCTTCACCGCACCGGCGCCGGACCGCACGAGGCGCGCGGCGTTGTGCACCGTCTCGGCAGTGCTCACGTGATAGCTGAGCCACGGAAGGTCGGCGACGACCAGCGCCCGCGGGCGGCTGCGCGCCACTGCCGCGACGTGGTGCGCCATGTCGTCGGTCGTCACCTGAAGGGTGTCGTCGTAGCCCAGCACGACCATCGCGACCGAGTCGCCGACCAGGATGAGGTCGGCGCCCGCACTGTCGACGGTCCGCGCCGAAGGCGCGTCGTACGCGGTGACCATTACCAACGGGGTGCCGTCGCCCTTGCGGGTCATTACGTCGGGCGCGGTCACCCGCCGCGCCGGGTTTGCGGTCATCTCCGCTACCTCCACCGTCCAGGGCACGTTCGGCTCCCGGCGGTTATCGCAGCGTACCGGCGCTCGAGTCCCGGTGGCCAGCGGCCCTGCCTGAGCAGACCCCGTCGTTGCCCGGCACCGTCCTCGTCCGGCACCAACTTCGTCCCGCACCGCTGTACGACCCCGCGCCCGCTCGGGGAGAATGCGCGCATGTCCGCGCGCGCGTGCGAGAACTGCGGGGTCGCCGACGACGAGCTCGTGCTCGTGCGGCGCATCTACGTCGTGCCGCCGTCATGGGACACGCCCGGCTCGCAGACGGTCCTCGCCGAGCCCGAGCTCTGGTGTGTGTCGTGCATCTCGCAGTACCCGTGCGAGATCGTCGACGACTGACCCGCGGCCCGCGGAAGGCTCGGATTCAGCTCGCGTGCAGCCGGCCGTGGAGCGATTGCCGGCGCAGGTGGTTCCACCGGCAGTCGACGCACACTTCGACGTCGTAACAAGCGAACTCGTCGCAGGACGCGCCGAGCTTTCGTAGCTCCGCTTGCGTGCTGATCGCCCGCCCGTTGGCCTGTTTCAACTTCTCGCCGTACACATAGGACACGACGCGCATATTCGTTGCACCGCACACGGGACACTCGTCGTCGATGTCGGTACCGATGAACTGCGCGGCCCGGATGAGCTCGGGATGGGCGTCACAAACGTCGAGGCGGGTGAGCGCTCCCCGGCGGAAATCGCGCAACACCGCCCGGCGTGCCAGCGCGTAGTCGGTGACGCTCTGCATTGGCGGAAAGTGTAGGTGCGGGTCGGGCGGGGCCGAACAGCATCCGTCCCCGTTGGCTCTGTTTCCGACCGTTGGCACCAATGCCGCTTATCGGTCGGGACATGGTTGGGGTGCGATGTTTGCATCGATATATCGAATCGATATATCATCGGATACATGTTGGAACTGGCCGTCCTCGGGTTGCTCGCGGAGCAGCCGCGCCACGGCTACGACCTGAAGAAGCGCCTGTCCGAGACGCTCGGCCCCCTCTGGGGCATCTCATTCGGCTCGTTGTACCCGGCGCTGCGCCGCCTGGAGCGCTCCGGCGCCATCGAGGAGGTCAGCGACACCGACGGCCGAACT
>DATJAA010000252.1:0-16108 GCA_035516815.1 Acidimicrobiia bacterium
CGGTGCGCAGCTCCAGTCCGAGGTGGCGCAGGCGGTCGCATCGACCCCCGACGTCCGGGTGCCGTCGCATCTCGTGCCGCCCCCCTGAGGTCGGAGGTACCTTCCGACACCCTCCCGCCACACCTTGCGAGCCGAGCCGAACGGGGACGAGACTTCACCGCTGATCCCGAAAGGCTGGCTGTGGCCGACAACCCGCAACAGACGATCCGCGAACTGCGCGATCTGATCATCGCGTACGCGAAGCAGGAGACGATCGACCCGCTCAAGGGTTTGTGGCGTTACGTCGCGTTCGGTCTTCTCGGCGCGGTCCTGATCGGATCGGGGATCATGTTCGTGGCGATCGGCGCGCTCCGCGCGTTGCAAGGTGAAGGCAGCGGCCCGCACTTCACCGGGAACTGGACGTGGGCTCCGTACGCGATCGTGGTCGCCGGCATGGCGGCGCTCGCCGCGCTCAGCTGGTTCGTCGGCACGAAGAGGAAGAAGGCATGAGTCCGAATTCGAACCTGGAGCAGAAGCCGAAGACCCCGATCACGCGCGCCGACCTCGAAGCCAAGTTCGGGGAACTGCGCGGCGAAGCCGACGAGCGCGCCCAGGCGGTCAAGACCCCGGGGATCGCGATTGCGGTCGGAGCCGTCGTCTTCACGATCGTGATCGCGTACTGGCTCGGGAGGCGCAAGGGCAAGAAGCGTCAGATGGTCCTCGAGATCCGCCGGATCTGACTTGTACGGCTCGCTGCTTCGCCGGCTCACCACGGACGGGATGCGCCGGGGTATGTCCGGATCGACCCCGTGGCTCGTCATCGCGATCGTCGCGACGGGGCTCCGCATGTTGCGCCGCATGGCGCGCCGGGAGGACGAGATCCTCTATCGCACCGTGATAAGGGCGGGCGACGTCTTCGAGGTCGTGACCCGTTCGAAGCGCTAACAACCCGCCGGTACGCTGCAACGCGCATGGAGGTCGCACCATGAGGGTCGTCCTGCGGAATCCGAGACGCGAGCTCGACGTCCCGGCGCCACGGAACGTCGGCCAGCTCCTCTACGACCTCGAGATCGTGCCCGAATCGGTGCTGGTCATCCGTAACGACACGCTCGCGACCCGCGACGAGCGCCTCGACGACCACGACCGGATCGAGATCCGGCCCGTCATTTCGGGCGGCGCGGCATGAGGTGCGGCCGGTGCCGGGCGCCGGCGGTGATCGAGGTGCGCCGCCACAACGCGGGCTATTGCTCGGCATGCTTCGTACGCCACTGCCGCGAGCAGGTGCGGCGGGCAATCGAGCACTACACCATGATCGAGCCGGGCGAGCGAGTGCTCGTTGCGGTGTCGGGCGGCAAGGACTCGCTCGGGCTCTGGCAGCTGCTGCGCGAGCTCGGGTACGAGGCCGACGGTCTGCACCTCGGGCTGGGGATCGGCGAATACTCCGAGGCGTCGGCCGAGTACGCACGCGTGTTCGCTGCTGCTCGCGGCTATCCACTGCGCGAGGTCACCCTCGCGACCGAGTACGGCTTCGACGTCGACGGTGGAGCGCGCGCGGCGAAGCGCGCCCCATGCTCGGCGTGCGGCCTGTCCAAGCGCCATGTGTTCAACGACGTCGCGTCCGAGCACGGCTATCCGGTTCTCGCGACCGGTCACAATCTCGACGACGAGGCCGCGGTGCTGTTCGGGAACGTGTTGCGATGGGACACCGAGCTCCTGGGGCGTCAACATCCGGTTCTCGCCGCCGCGCCCGGCTTCGTGCGCAAGGTGAAGCCGCTGATCAGGTTGAGCGAACGCGAGATGGCCGCGTACTGCATCGTCGCCGGCATCGACTACATCGTCGAGGAATGCCCGATGGCGGCCGGCAACCGGCACCTCGGTTACAAGAGCGCGCTGAACGACATCGAGGAGCGGTCACCGGGGACGAAGGCTGCGTTCGTGTTCGGATTCCTCGAGCGCGCGCGCCCGCAGTTCGTGGGAGGGGCCGAAACCGCGCGCGGCGGCCTGCGCGCATGCTCGGTGTGCGGCTCTCCAACACCGGCCGACACGTGCGCCTTCTGCCGGATGCGGGCCCGGGCGGTCGGCGAGCCCATCAGCGTGCGGAGCAGCCCGTGAGCGGACCCTTCGCGGCGGGGGACCGGGTGCTTCTCGTCGACAACCGGCGCCGACGCCATCTCGTGGTGCTCGAGCGCGGCGGGCAGTTCCACACCCACGCGGGAATTGTCGAGCACGACGAGATCCTCGGCCGGCCCGACGGGAGCACGGTGCGCACCACCCGCGGTGCCCGCCTCACCGCGCTACGGCCGACGCTCGCCGAGTACGTGCTCGAGATGCCTCGCGGCGCGCAGGTCATCTACCCGAAGGACATCGGCCCGATCCTCGTGCTCGCCGACGTCTTCCCGGGCGCGCGCGTTCTCGAGTCCGGGGTCGGTTCGGGCGCGCTCACCACTGCACTCCTGCGCGCGATCGGCCCGGCCGGTTCGGTGACCGGCTACGAGATTCGCGACGACTTCGCCGCGCGCGCGATTGCGAACGTGCACGGTTTCCTCGGCACGGACGTGCCGCTCGATGTGCACGTGCGGGACGTGTACGAGGGGATCGACGAGCGCGAGCTCGATCGGGTGGTGCTCGACCTGCCCGAGCCGTGGCGGGTGGTGAAACACGCGGCCGAGGCGCTCGTTCCCGGCGGGATCCTGCTGTCCTACCTGCCGACGATCCTGCAGGTCGGGCGACTGCGCGAGGAGCTCACCGGTGCGCCGTTCGCGCTGGTCGAGACGCTCGAGGTGCTCCACCGCGGGTGGCACGTCGAAGGGCAGTCCATCCGGCCCGACCACCGGATGGTCGCCCACACCGGATTCCTGACGGCCGCGCGCCGCGTGGCCGAAGAAGCGCCGGCGTCCACTGAGGAATGAACGCCCTCGACGTCGCGATCATCGCGGCGGCGGTCCTGGCCGCGATCGGCGGCTGGCGCCTCGGCCTCGTCGCGCGTGTCTTCGCCTGGGCGGGCGTCTTCGTCGCGATCGCGATCGGCATCGCGTACGTACCTCGGGTGGTCACCCGGCTCGGCGGGACGAGCCCGGACGATCGGGTCGGGGTCGCGCTGCTCTTCCTCTTCCTCGTGGCCTCCGTCGGACAGGCCGTCGGACTTCTCGCCGGGCTGCTCGTGCACCGCGCGTTCCCGATGCGCCGGCCGATGCCGATGTGGGACCACGTCGCGGGCGCGTTCGCGGGGACATTCGGCGTCCTCGTCCTGACCTGGCTCGTCATCCCGTCTCTCGCGGCCGCGCAAGGCTGGCCGGCGCGCATGACGCGCGACTCGAAGGTGATCGCGGCGATCGACCGGCTCGCACCCAAGCAACCGGCGCGATTCGCGGCGTGGGGGCTCGCAATCGCCGAGGCGCCGTACCCCTCGGCACTCAATCCGCTCGACACTCCACCAAACCCGGGTGCCGCCCCGACGACCAGCCTCTCGCCCGCGGTCGACGCGAAGGTCCGTCGGTCGATCGTGCGTGTCAGCGGCGACGCGTGCGGCGAGATCCAGGACGGCAGCGGTTGGGTCGCGGCTCCCGGCGTCGTCGTGACGAACGCGCACGTCGTCGCCGGCGAGCACTCCACGAGCGTCGAAGACGCGACAGGGGCGGAACACGTTGCGCGGGTCGTCGCGTTCGACCCCGTGCGCGACGTCGCCATCCTGTCCGTGCCCGACCTCGACGCGGCACCGCTCTCGCTCGCCGACGGCCACGCGGGCGAGACCGGTGCCGTGTACGGGCATCCCGGCGGCGGTCCGCTGCGCGCCGCACCCGCGCGAATCGGCGAGCAGATCATCGCGGTCGGGACCAACATCTACCGGACGTCGAGCAGCCGGCGGCACGTCTTCGTTCTCGCGGCCCGGCTCGCCCCCGGCGATTCGGGCGGCGCACTCGTCGATCGAGACGGCCGCGTCGTCGGCGTCGCCTTCGCGATCGACCCCGGGCGTGGGGCGACGGCCTACGCGCTCACCGACGCGGAAGTGAAGCCGGTACTCGCGCAGGCCGCGACCGGTGCGACGACCGCAACCGGATCCTGCCTCGTGGATTAGCTGCTACTCGGCCTCGATGAAGATGCACTCGCCCGGGCACTCTTCGGCTGATTCGACGACCGCGTCGAGCATCCCGTCGGGGATGTTGGCGAGGCCCTCGGCGCCGCCCGGGTCGGAGAACACCTTGTCACCCTCCTTGACGTAGGCCAGACCATCATCGAGCAGGGTGAACACGGCAGGCGCGATCTCCTCGCAGAGCCCATCACCAGTGCAGAGATCCTGGTCGATCCAGACCTTCATCGGAGGTCCTCACTTTTTCGTTCGGGAAGTCGAAGGTACGTCAGAGACTTCGACGCAATTTATCACACCCGAGAGTGAGAAATCCACTCCCGAGAACTCCTCGGGGCAACGTATCGGATGCGCGCAGTCCGGCCTGAACACGGGACTATGGTCGCCATCGACCGAGGAGGTGTCGCTCAATGGCTTCCGAGCACGAGCGGCGGCTGACCGAGTACGAGGCTCAGGTCGATCAGCTACAAGAAAGCATCAAGGGGCTCGAGGAGGAGGTCGTCGTCCTGCGGCGCCGTCTCCAGGACGCGCCCAAGCGGGTCCGCACGCTCGAGGAGCGCCTCCTCGAGACCAAGGGACAGCTCGCCCAGGCGGTCTCGCAGAACGAGAAGTTGTCGGCGACCCTGCGCGAAGCGCGCGAGCACATCGCGGCACTGCGCGAAGAGGTCGAAAAGCTCACAATGCCGCCGTCCGCGTACGGCACGTACCTCGGCACGAACGACGACGGAACTGTCGACATCTTCACCGCCGGCCGCAAGATGCGCGTCGCGGTGCACCCGGAGCTCGAGCTGAAGGAGCTGCGGCGCGGCCAAGAGGTCGTGCTGAACGAATCGCTCAACGTCGTGCTCGCCCGCAACTCCGATCTCGCGGGCGAGATCGTGACGTTCAAGGAGATGCTGCCCGACGGCACCCGCGCCATGGTGGTCGGGCGCGCCGACGAGGAGCGTGTCTGCGAACTCGCCGACGAGCTCCTCGACCAGAAGCTGCGCGCCGGCGACCACCTTCTCATGGAAGGTCGATCAGGGCTGCTGCTCGAAAAGCTCCCGCGCCCCGAGGTCGAAGAGCTGGTCCTCGAAGAGGTTCCCGACGTGTCCTACGACGACGTGGGCGGACTCGACGAGCAGATCGACCTCATCAAGGACGCGGTCGAGCTCCCGTACCTCTACGGCGACCTGTTCAAGGAGCACGATCTGCAGCCGCCGAAGGGCATCCTGTTGTACGGCCCGCCCGGCTGCGGCAAGACGCTCATCGCCAAGGCAGTCGCGAACTCGCTCGCGAAGCGCGTCGCGGAGAAGACGGGCAACACCACCGCCCGTTCCTACTTCCTCAACATCAAGGGCCCCGAGCTCCTGAACAAGTACGTCGGCGAGACCGAGCGCCAGATCCGACTGATCTTCCAGCGCGCGCGGGAGAAGAGCGAAGAGGGCTACCCGGTCATCGTGTTCTTCGACGAGATGGATTCGCTGTTCCGCACGCGCGGTACGGGCATCTCGAGCGACATGGAATCCACGATCGTGCCGCAGCTGCTCGCCGAGATCGACGGCGTGGAGGCGTTGAAGAACGTCATCGTGATCGGCGCGTCGAACCGCGAGGACCTGATCGACCCGGCCATCCTGCGGCCCGGCCGTCTCGACGTGAAGATCAAGATCGAGCGCCCCGACCTCGACAGCGCGAAGCAGATCTTCTCGCAGTACCTCACCACCGACCTGCCACTGGCCGAAGCGGAGCTGAAGAGCGGCTCGACGAGTCCCGAGGACGCGGTGAGTTCCATGATCAGTTCCGCGGTCGACGCCATGTACTCGATCGACGACGAGAACAAGTTCCTCGAGGTGACGTACCAGAACGGCGACAAGGAAACGCTCTACTTCAAGGACTTCTCCTCGGGCGCGATGATCGAGAACATCGTGCGGCGCGCGAAGAAGCTGTCCATCAAGCGCACGATCGCTGGTGGCGAGCGCGGGATCTGCACCGACGATCTCCTCGAGTCCATCAAGCAGGAGTTCCGAGAGCACGAAGACCTCCCGAACACGACGAACCCCGACGACTGGGCGAAGATCTCGGGCAAGAAGGGCGAGCGCATCGTCTACGTCCGCACGATCGTGAACGAAGGCGATCGCGACAAGGGCGGACGCCAGATCGAGCGCGTCACCACCGGCCAGTACCTCTGATCTCGTGAGGTCCCGACGCCGGTAGGATGAAACGGTGGCCGTACCGAAGATCGTCGGTATCGAGACCGAGTACGGGGTGTCGTTGCGGGGCGCGCCGGAACCGAACCCGGTCGTAGCCTCGAGCCTGCTGATCAACGGGTACGTGGAGCAGCGGCGTATCGGCTGGGACTTCGAGGACGAGTCGCCTGGGCGCGACGCGCGTGGCTTCGCGCGCGACAGCGCGCAACCGCCCGAGATCGAGACCCACCTCGTGAACGCGGTGCTCACGAACGGTGCCCGCTACTACGTCGACCACGCTCATCCCGAGTACTCGACCCCCGAGTGTGCCGACCCTCTCGAGGTGACGTTGTTCGACAAGGCGGGCGAGCGGATCCTCGCCCGGTCGATGGACGCGGCCCGCCGGCTCCTTCCGGCCGGCCAGGAGATCGTCGTCTACAAGAACAACAGCGACGGCAAGGGCAACTCCTACGGCTGTCACGAGAACTATCTTGTCGACCGCAACGTCCCGTTCGCCGCGCTCGTGCGCAATCTCATCCCGTGGTTCGTCACACGGCAGATCTTCACCGGCGCGGGAAAGGTCGGCTCGGAGAACGGTGCCGAGGCGTGCGACTACCAGATCAGCCAGCGCGCCGACTTCTTCGAAGAGGAGGTCGGTCTCGAGACGACCTTGAAACGCCCGATCGTCAACACACGCGACGAGCCGCACGCCGACCCGCAGAAGTACCGGCGCCTCCATGTCATCGTCGGGGACGCGAACCTGTGCGAGGTGGCGACGTTCCTGAAGGTCGGGACCACCGCGATCGTGCTCGCGATGATCGAGGACGGGTTCATCGACAAGGACCTCTCCATCTCCTCGGCCGTCGCCGCTATTCGCGCGGTGTCGCACGACCCGACGCTGCAGGCGACGGTCGAGTGCAGCTCGCTCGGGCGCTGCACCGCGATAGAGCTGCAGTGGGAATTCCTTCGGCTCGCGCGCAAGTACGCGGACGAGACCGGGCTCGAATGCTGTGGACCCGAGGCGATCGGCACGATGGTGCTCGACCGTTGGGAGTCGGTGCTCGCCGCGCTCGAGTCCGATGCGACCACGCTCGACGGCCAGCTCGACTGGGTCACCAAGCACGAGTTGCTGCGCGCCTACGCCGACCGGGACGAGCTGCGGTGGAACAACCCGAAGCTCGAGCTCCTCTCGGTCCAGTATCACGACGTGCGCCCGGGGCGCTCACTTTTCGAACGCCTGGTGCGCGCGGGCCGGATCGAACGCCTGCTCGACGAGGATGCCGTGGTCGCCGCCATGGCTGACCCGCCCGAGTCGACGCGCGCGTATTTCCGGGGCACCTGCCTCGCCCGTTGGGCAGACTCTGTGGTCGCCGCGAACTGGGACAGCCTGGTGCTCGACATCGGGATCGACCCGTTGCGGAGGATCCCAATGATGGAGCCCACGCGTGGTAGCAAGGAGCATGTCGCCGAGCTCTTCGGTCAGGTCTCGACACCCCGCCAACTCGTCGAGCAGCTGACGGCGAGCTGAGGGTGTTGCAGGAGGTAATGCGTCATGGCTGAGCGAGAACGCAAGCAGAAGCCCGCACCGAAGGAACGCGAGGAGGTCACCGACGACGACGTCGCGGCGGCCAGTGATCGTGGCGAGAAGTTGAAGGAAGACATCGACGATCTCTTGGACGAAATCGACTCCGTGCTCGAAGACAACGCAGAGGAGTTCGTTCGGTCGTATGTGCAGAAGGGCGGACAATGAGATACGTCCGAACGCACGTATCTGTCGCACTCGACGCGTAGGTTGAGCGCGTGAAGCGCTGCAAGGTCTGCGGCGAATCGAAGCCGCTCGACCAGTTCTACCGGTCTGCCGGAATGGCCGACGGCTATCGCTCGGATTGCATCCTGTGCAATCTCGCGGCCGAGAGGGCTCGCACCGCTCGCGATCCCCAGGCAAACCGCGATCGCGTACGGCGTTGGCAACGAGCGAACGCCGATCGGCACCAGGAGAAACAGCGTTCATACGTTCGGAGCGGCCAGAAGCAGCTTGAAATCGAAAGAGTTATCTCAAACGTCGGTACGGGATGACGCTGGACGACTACGAGCGGATGCTGGCAGCGCAGGGCGGGGTGTGCGCGATCTGCCTCGAGCCACGGCCAGAAGAACGCACGCTGCATGTCGACCATGACCACGAGACGAGTGCGATTCGCGGGCGCTTGTGCTTCCGCCGCAACAACGCGATTGGCGACCTCCGCGAGGACTTCGAGTTGTTCCAGCGGGCGGCCGATCACCTGGATCGTGACGACGAGCTCGCCGGGCTCGTGCGTGAGCGGGTCGGTGCGCTGAGGCGCTGAAACCCGGCTGTAGGCTGCCGCGCCGATGTCAGAGTCGAGCGCGTTGCCACTGTTTTCTCCGAACTCCGACCCCGGTCCGTCGTTCGCCGACGTCCTGCGGCGAATCGCACCGCATCAGCTGCCGGGAGCCGGCATCGACACGCCGGCGACCCTCGAGATCCCGCACGGCACGACCGTCGTCGCGATCCGTTTCGGGAGCGGCGTCATCATGGCGGGCGACCGCCGCGCGACCGCGGGTTACATGATCGCGAGCCGCCGTATCGAGAAGGTCTTCCCGGCCGACGACTTCTCCGGCGTCTCGATCGCCGGGGCGGCGGGGCCCGCGATCGAGATGGTGAAGCTGTTCCAGGTGCAGCTCGAGCACTACGAGAAGGTGCAGGGCGAAGTACTGAGCCTGGAAGGAAAAGCCAACCAGCTCGGCCAGCTCGTGCGCGCGAACCTGCCCGCCGCGATGCAGGGCTTCGCCGTCGTTCCGCTGTTCGCCGGCTACGACACCGCCCGCGAGCGCGGCCGCGTGTTCAGCTACGACGTCACCGGGGGGCGTTACGAGGAGCTCGACTTCCAGGCGCAGGGTTCGGGGAGCGTGCACGCGCGCAACTGGATCAAGGCGGGCTGGACCGAGGGCCTCGACGCCGACCAGGCGACCGGACTGGCGATCGCATCGCTCTTCGCGGCGGCCGACGAAGACATCGCGACCGGCGGGCCCGACCTCGTGCGGCGCATCTTTCCGACGGTTGCGGTGATCGACGCCGACGGCTACCGCGCCCTGTCGGATGACGACGTCGAGGCCCGTAGCCAGGCTCTGCTACAGGGCGCGGAACGCGGAGGCCACGAGTCATGAGGCCCACGCGGAGATCCGCAGGCCCGGTCGGTGGTCCCACCATGCACGCTCATCGAGGGCCGGAGGTCGAAGCGCAATGAGCATGCCGTTCTACGTCTCGCCCGAACAGGTGATGAAGGACCGCGCCGATTATGCACGCAAGGGCATCGCCCGGGGTCGGAGCCTGGTCGCCTTCGAGTGCCGTTCCGGCGTCCTGATCGTCGCCGACAATCCGTCGCGCACACTCTCCAAGATCAGCGAGATCTACGACCGGATCGCGTTCGCCGCGGTGGGGAAGTACAACGAGTTCCAGATGCTTCGTGTGGCCGGCGTCCGCCACGCGGACATGAAGGGCTTCTCGTACTCCCGCGAAGACGTCAGCGCAAAAGAGCTCGCGAACGCGTACGCGCAGACGCTCGGGCAGGTCTTCACGCACGAGATGAAGCCGTACGAGGTGGAGTTGCTCGTCGCCGAGGTAGGTGGTCCCGACGACGATCACGCCGAGATGTACCACGTGCTCTACGACGGCGTGGTCATGGACGAGCAGAACTACTCGGTGCTGGGCGGCCAGGCCGATCAGATGATCGAGTCACTGAAAGAGCAGTACCAGCCGCAGATGGAGCTCGGCGACGCGCTCAAGCTCGGGGCCAAGCTGCTCGGGACCGACGGCGCCGCGCTCACGGCCGATCAACTCGAGGTCGCGTTGCTCGACCGGTCGCGGCCGCGCCGCGCGTTCCGGCGGATCAAGAACGGCGAGCTCGGTTCGCTGCTCGAGTAGTACCTAGTACCAGCGGATCAACAGGGCGATCGGTCCGGCGATCAACACGAACAGCACCAGGCCTGCGACCCAGGCAACAGGTACCGGACGCGCCCGAATCGGCGGTCGGTCGTCGTCGAGGATCTCGTCGGCTTCGTCGACCTCGGCTACGAGGAGGGCGAGACTCGCGTCGTCGAACTGCTCCTCGGGCACGTATACGTCTACACGCGCCATCTCCCCAACAGTGAGGCCGTAGGGACTGTCGGACCCGCGTAGCTGCACGTCGAAGCCCTCGCACTCGAGGCGGGCCGCCATCACATGCGCTCGGAACGATCCGTACACCGAGGTCAGTCGGGTCATCCGCACGGCACCAAGTGTACGGCCGCGGCACGGCGGCACCACCGGGGGCCCGTACACTCCATCGCGGTGGATCGACGCATCTTCGGCCTCGAGAACGAATACGGCGTCACGTGCACTCTCCGCGGCCAGCGTCGACTCAGTCCCGACGAGGTCGCCCGGTACCTCTTCCGCCGGGTCGTCTCCTGGGGCCGCTCGAGCAACGTCTTCCTCGAGAACGGCGCCCGCCTCTACCTGGACGTGGGCAGTCACCCCGAGTACGCCACACCTGAGTGCGACTCGATCCGCGATCTCGTGATCCACGACAAGGCCGGCGAGCGCATCCTCGAGGGTCTCGTCCAGAGCGCCGAGCAGCGCCTGCGAGAGGAGGGAATCCGTGGCGAGGTGTTCCTCTTCAAGAACAACACCGACAGCGCGGGCAACTCCTACGGATGCCACGAGAACTACCTCGTCGAGCGCGAAGGCGACTTCTCCAAGTTCACCGACGTCCTGATCCCGTACCTCGTGACCCGGCAGATCTACGCCGGCGCCGGCAAGGTCCTGCAGACCGCACGCGGCGCGATGTATTGCATCGCGCAACGCGCGGAGCACATCTGGGAAGGCGTGTCGTCGGCAACGACGAGATCGCGCCCGATCATCAACACGCGCGACGAGCCGCACGCCGACGCCGAGCGGTTCCGCCGTTTGCACGTCATCGTCGGCGACTCGAACATGAGTGAGTACGCCACCTTCCTGAAGGTCGGCGCCTCGTCCATCCTCTTGCGCATGCTCGAAGAGGACGCGTCGCCGTGGCGCGACCTCACGCTCGAGAACCCGATCCGTGCGATACGCGAGATCAGCCACGACATGACCTGCCGTCGCCGGGTCCGTCTGGCGAACGGCCGCGAGCTCTCGGCGGTCGAGATCCAGAGCGAGTACCTCAACCGCGCACTGCGATTCGCGAAGCGGCGCGGACTCCCGCCGCTCGAGCAACGCGCGCTCGAGATGTGGGAGCACGTCATGACGCACCTCGAGGACGACCCCCTCAAGCTGCGCACGGAAGTCGACTGGGTGATCAAGCACCACCTGATCGAGTCGTACCGCACACGCGGCGACCTCCCGCTCACGCACCCCCGAGTTGCGTTGCTCGATCTCGCGTACCACGACGTGACCCGGACGCGATCGCTCTACTACCTGCTCGAACGGCGCGGCCAGGTCGACCGGATGGTGGAAGACGACGAGATCAGCGAGGCGATGAACGTCCCTCCGCAGACCACGCGGGCGCGGCTGCGCGGCGCGTTCATCAAGCGCGCCAAGGAACGCAAGCGCGACTACACCGTCGACTGGGTGCACCTGAAGCTGAACGACCAGGCGCAGCGAACCGTGCTGTGCAAGGACCCGTTCAAGTCGCGCGACGAGCGCGTCGAACGGCTGATCGCCTCCCTGTAGTCGCCGCTGTCGCGCCGGCCGCTTAGCCTCGACGCCCGATGCCGTCGTTCCGAACCGGGATCGTCACCGAGATCGTCGCCACCCGGGCGGCCCTGCAGCGGGTGCTCGTCGACCTCGGGAGCGGGCCCGAGCCTGCATTCGTGCTCACCGAGATCATCGGGACGGTCGCGACCGGCGACCGCGTCGTCGTCAACACCACCGCGGTCGAGCTCGGGCTCGGTACCGGCGGCTCGCACATCGTGCACTGGAACCTGGCCCGGGATTCGTGGCGGTCGGACTCGGTCGGCCACGTCATGAAGATGCGGTACGCATCGGGACAGGTCGACGTGGACGCGCCCGGATCGGAACTCATGTCGATTTCCGGGACACCCGTCGTCGTGGCCGGACTGCATTCGCAGGTCGCCGCCGTCGCCGTCGCCTTCAAGGATGCGCGGCCGGACGCCCGCCTCGCCTATGTGATGACCGACGGCGGCGCGCTCCCGATCGCGCTCTCCGACCTCGTATGCGAGCTTCGTGCCGGCGGTCTGATCGACGTCACGGTGACCGCGGGCCACGCGTTCGGGGGCGACGTCGAAGCGGTCTCGATCTACGACGCGTTGGCGATCGCGTCGGAACAGGCGGATGCGATCGTCGTGGCAATGGGTCCCGGCGGAGCCGGAACCGGCACGGCGCTCGGCTTCTCGGCGATCGAGGTCGGGAACGCGCTCGACGCCGCGGCCACGCTCGGCGGCAACCCGATCGCAGTCCTGCGCGCCTCCGCGCGCGATCCCCGTGCGCGCCACCAGGGCCTCTCGCATCACAGTGAGACGGCGCTCACGCTGGCAACGCGTGCCACCGTCACGGTCCCCACGCCACCGGGTGTGCAGTGGACGCATCCCGGCCACAGCGCGGTGCCGGTCGAGAACGTCGGCATCGCGGCGCGATTCGCCGAACGCGGGCTGAGCGTCGAGTCGATGGGCCGGCCCGCCGCCGAGGATCCACTGCTGTTCGAGTGCGGCGCGGCCGCGGGGGTTCTGGCCGCGCGCGCCGTCCCCTAGGCTGAACCGATGCCCGACGCGCCGTCGCGGGTCGAACGCGTCCTGAACCTTCTCGCGCTGCTGCTCGACACCCGCCGGGCGTTGACCCGCGAGGAGATCGTCCATGACGTCGCCGGCTATCCGCCGCAGATCACCGCGTACCGGCGCGCCTTCGAGCGCGACAAGGAGACCTTGCGCGCGATGGGCGTCCCGCTGCTGACCGAGCCGATCGACGACGGTTCCGAGACCGGCTATCGCGTCCGCCCCGAGGACTACTACCTCCCCGATCTCGATCTCGACGCCGAAGAGGCGGCGGCCCTCCGCGTCGCGGTCAGCGCGGTCCTGCTGGGCGGCGAATCGGGCGAGGGCGCGCTCCTCAAGCTGGGTGGCCTCGGCGATGAAGCAGTCGCGCCGATCGCGTCCTTACCGATCGCTCCGGCGCTGGCATCGCTCTTCGAGGCGTTCCGCGCGCGGGCGGTCGTGCGTTTCACGCATCGCGACCGAGTCCGTACCTTCGAGCCGTGGGGCCTGTCGTGCAAGCGGGGCCGCTGGTACGTCGTCGGATTCGACCGCGACCGCGCCGCCGTGCGGGCGTTCCGGGCGGATCGCATCGAGGGCGACGTCGAGGTCGGCGTCGCCGGCGCGTTCGAGACACCGGCCGACTTCCGCCCCGACGATCACGTCGAGTCCCGGGCCTGGTTCCTCGGCGACGACCCACCCGTCGCCGTGCGCGTCCGCGTCGACCGGGACCACCTCGAGACGATGCTCGCCGAGCTCGGTAGCGACGCGTCGGTCGTGGACGGCGCCGATCCCGATCGGCCGGTCGTCGAGGTCACGATCACGAATCCGGCCGCGTTCCGCAGCTTCGTGCTCGGGTACCTCGACCATGCCGAAGTGCTCTCGCCACCCGAACTGCGCGCCGACATCGTCGCGTGGCTCGAGCGGGCCGCGGCAGGCGCTCGATGAGCCCGCGTGCGCTGGCGGGGCCGGAGATCCAGCGCATCCTCGCGCTGGTGCCGTGGATCGTGGCGCACCCGGGTTCGCCGAAGCAGGAGATCGCACTCCGGTTCGGCATCAGCGTCGATCAGCTCGACGCGGATCTCGGCCTCGTGCTCATGATCGGTGTACCGCCGTACTCGCCCGGCGACTACCTCGACGTCGAAGAGGACGGCGACGGCAACGTGAGCATCAGCCTCGCGGATTACTTCCGGCGCCCCTTGCGGCTCTCGCCCGCCGAAGGCCTGGCGCTGCTCGCCGCCGGCCGCGCCCTCCTGGCCGTTCCCGGCTCGGACCCGGCCGGCCCTCTCGCCACCGCCTTGGCGAAGCTGGAACAGGCGCTGGAGCTTCCCGGCTTCGTGGTCGACGTCGGTGAACCCGATCAGCTCGGGGCGATCCGCACCGCGGCCGCCGACCACCGGCGGATCGAGATCGACTACTGGTCCGCCGGGCGCGACGAGCTCACGCGCCGCCGCATCGATCCCGAGGTCGTGTTCTTCGCGACCGGGGCCTGGTACGTCGGCGCCTACTGCCACCAAGCGCGTGATCAGCGCATGTTCCGCGTCGACCGCATCCGCGCGGTTCGCCCGACCGACGAGACCTTCGAGCCCGGAACGATCGACCTCGAGGCCGGCGAGGTCTACACGCCGCGGACGGACGACGCCCGTGTCACCCTCGAGCTCGAACCGGGGGCCGCATGGGTCGCCGAGTCGTACCCCACCGAGGCGGTCACCGAGCATCCGGACGGGTCGCTCGCAATCACGCTCGCGGTGAGCGAGCGGGCGTGGCTCGAGCGCCTGCTGCTCCGCCTGGGTCCCGAGGCGCGGGTCGTGGCCCCCGCCGACCTGGCGCCGCTCGCGGCCGAGGCCGCTCAGAGAATTCTCGGGCGATACCGCGAGACTGGGAGTCCATCGAGCTCAGATCCTCGGGCGACTCGCCGACCTGACTCCCGAGCGCGCGGGCGCGCATGAAAGGATGCAAGCGGTGATGCCGCCCACGAGCGCCGAATCCCCGTATACCCGGCTCCGGGACGACACCGCCGAGGCTCGCGACACGGCCCCCGGCGACGGGGGAGCGGGCGACGGGAGCTCCGACCCGCCCAACGCCGCTTCGCCGGCCGAGTCGAAGTCCAAGCCGACGTGGGCCGTCGTCGTCGAGTGGGTCATCCTTATCGCCTCCGCGCTCGCGATCGCGCTGCTGATCAAGGCCTTCCTCTTCCAGGCCTTCTATATCCCGTCCGACTCGATGGTCCCGACGTTGAAGACGCACGACCGGGTCATCGTCAACAAGCTCTCCTACCGCCTCCACCCCGTCCGCCGCGGCGACATCATCGTCTTCAAGTCCCCCAAGGGTCCCGACGGGCAGCCGATCGACCCCGGGGTGAACGATCTGGTGAAGCGTGTGATCGCATTGCCCGGTGAGACGGTCGAGGGCCGCCGCGACGGGCACATCTACATCAACGGCAAGGTGCTGAACGAGCCCTATCTCCCGAAAGGCCAGCTTCCCGGACCGGGCTTCGCGCCGATCAAGGTGCCGCCGAACTCGTATTGGGTCATGGGGGACAATAGAAACAACTCGCGCGACTCGCGATTCTTCCCCGACCACTTCATACGTAAGAAAGACATCATCGGGCGCGTGTTCATTCGAATATGGCCGCTCGATCGTCTCGGCATCCTCTGACGTCTCGGACGGTGAGCTGACGAAGTGCAAGAACATCCGCAAGCTCATCGCGACGAAGGCGAGGGCGAGGAGGGCGCGGCCGACGAGGTCGCCGGCACGGCCGCGGCCGTAGACGCCGGCGACGGCAGTACCGCAGACGCAGACGCTACCGGCACCAAGGGCACCCGCGGCGCGGTGAAGACGGCGATCGAATGGGGCGTCCTCATCGCGGCCGCGTTGATCATCGCGTTGATCGTCAAGGCGGTCTTGTTCCAGGCGTTCTACATCCCCTCCGACTCGATGGTCCCGACCCTGAAGACGCACGACCGGGTCATCGTCAACAAGCTCTCCTACCGCATGCACCCCGTCCACCGCGGCGACATCGTCGTCTTCAAGACGCCGAAGGGACCCGACGGAAAACCGATCGATCCGACCATCAAGGACCTCGTGAAGCGCGTGATCGGCCTGCCGGGCGAGACGGTGAGCGCGCGCGACGGCAAGGTCC
>DATJAA010000253.1:0-4541 GCA_035516815.1 Acidimicrobiia bacterium
TCGAGACCGACGTTCGCGGCCAGCGTTGCGAGCCCGCCGCCGTCGACGTACTCGAGCACGAGCGGGTTCACCCCACTGCGCACGATGCGCGGCACGGCGGACGCGACGGCATCCACGGACACGAACGGCACGAGAAGCGTGGCTCCGTGCGCGGGTCGCGGGTAGATCTTGAGCACTGCTTCGGTGACGACCGCGAGAGTCCCCTCGGAGCCGATGATCAACTGTGTGAGGTCATAGCCCGTCGTCGCCTTCACGAACTTGCCGCCGGTGCGGATGACGTCGCCGTTCGCGAGAACGCCGACGAGCCCGAGCACCTGGTGCCGGGTGACGCCGTACTTGACCGCGCGCATCCCGCCCGCATTCGTCGCGACGTTGCCGCCGAGCGAAGCGCTGTACTCTCCGGGGTACACCGGGTAGACGAGGCCGAGCGGCGCGAGCTCCGCGTCGAGCTGGTCGAGACTCACCCCCGGCTCTACCACCGCGACGTGATTCTCGGTATCGATCTCGACGATGGAATTCATCCGTTCGAGCGCGAGCACGATCCCGTCGGCGCGAGGCGTGCACCCGCCCGACAATCCCGTGCCCGCGCCGCGCGCGGTGACGGGGACCCGCAGCTCGTCACAGATGCGCAGGATCGCGACGACATCGGCGCTCGACCCCGGCCGGACGACCGCGAGCGGACGCACCGGGGTGGCGGTGAGCGCCTCGTCGTGCGTGTAATCGTCGCGGATCGCGTCGCCGAGATCGACGTGTTGCGGCGCAAGCACGTCCAAGAGACGGGCTTCGAGGTCTGCCATGCGGCTTGTGTAGGGCGGATCGGGATCACCGGTCAACCCCCCGCCCCACCTGGTGCATCGGCTACACACGCACGGGGGACGGCGCACGTCCTAGGATCCTCAACTTCGGATACCCGGTGGAAGGTGGAAGCCCCATGTACCCGATGATCGCTTGGATCAGTTGATGAGCGGGGATACTCTCGACATGCCCGACGCGACTGCCGATCCCGTCGTCGACTCGCTCCTGCGAGCGAGCCGCGCGCTCGTCTCGATCACCGCAAGATCATTGTCGTCGGTGAACGAGGACGTGACGATCCCGCAATTCAGATCGCTCGTCGTGCTCGCCACGTCCGGGCCGCAGACCGTCAGTGCACTCGCGGATCGCCTCGCCGTTCACGCGTCGACGATGACCCGCATGTGCAACCGACTGGTGAGTCGCGGGCTCGTCATACGCGCCCCGTCCGCGGTCGATCGCCGCGAGGTGGTGATTGCACTGACCACGATGGGTACAACTGTCGTCGAGAACGTCATGGCGGCGCGGCGGCGCGAGCTCGACGAGGTCGTACGGCGAATGGGCGAGCACGACCGGGCCGCGGTCGTCGTGGCGCTCGACAAGTTCGCGCAGGCTGCCGGCGAGGATGCGAGTCCGACCGAATCTCAATTCCTCGCGACGGAGGCGGTGCATCAGACTCTGGAGGAATGATGAAGCCTTATGAGCTCCCCCCGCTCGACTACGACTACGGCGCGCTCGAGCCGCACTATTCGGCGCATGTCCTCGAGTTGCACCACGACAAGCATCACAAGGCGTACGTCGACGGTGTCAACGGCACGCTCGAGAAGCTCGCAGCCGCGCGAGAAGGCGACGACCTGAGCGCGATCGTCGGTCTCGAGAAGACTCTCGCCTTCAACCTCTCCGGCCACGTCCTGCACACCCTCTTCTGGAAGAACCTCTCACCCGACAGCGGAGATCGTCCCGACGGTGAGCTCGCCGCCGCGATCGACGAACACTTCGGCTCCTTCGACGCCTTCAAGAAGCAGCTGACCCAGTCGGCCGGCACCGTGCAGGGCTCGGGCTGGGGCGCGCTTTCGTGGGAGCCGCTCGGCGAACGGCTCTTCATCGAGCAGATCTACGACCACCAGGGAAATACCGGTCAGGGCGGTGTTCCGTTGCTCGTGATCGACGCATGGGAGCACGCGTACTACCTGCAGTACGAGAACCGGCGGGCCGAGTACGTCCAGGCGATCTGGAACGTGCTCGACTGGCGTGACGTGGCCGAGCGCTTCGAGCGCGCGCTGCGGATGGCACTCGTCAAGCCCTGAGCGGCCGCTCCCGAACGTCAGGCCACGAGCTCGGCCATCGTCCGCAACGTCTCGAGGTCGCCGTTCAGGATGATCGTCGTGACCGGGCTGTCGTTCCACGCCTGCAACCGGTCGCGTATACGCGCCTTGGAGCCGACGAGCGAGATCTCGTCCGCGAACTGCGTCGGGACGAGCGGGATCGCTTCGTCCCGGCGTCCGGCGAAGAAGAGGTCCTGGATCTTGTGCGCCTCGGCTTCGAAGCCCATGCGGCTCATCAATTCCATATGGAAGTTGCGGTCGCGGGCGCCCATGCCGCCGATGTAGAACGCGAGCGCGGCCTTCGTCGGCACGAGCGCTTCTTCGATGTCGTCGACGATGCGGCATCCCATGACGTTGACGCACACCTCGAATCCCGGTTTCGCAGCCGCGGCCGAAAGCGAGTCGGTGTACACGTCCTGGCGGAACGGTGAGTAGTAGAGCGGCATCCAGCCGTCGGCGATCTCCGCCGCGAGCTCGATGTTCTTCGGTCCTTCGGCCCCGAGCAAGATGGGCAGGTCGGGTCGTAGCGGGTGCGTGATCGAACGGAGCGGCTTGCCGAGACCCCACGCGCCCGGGCCGTCGTAGGGCAACTGGTAGTGCTCGCCGTGGAACTCGACCGGCTCTTCGCGGCGCAGGATGCGCCGCACGATCTCCACATATTCGCGTGTACGCGCGAGCGGCTTGCCGAACGGCTGGCCGTACCACCCCTCGACGACCTGCGGGCCCGACACCCCGAGGCCCAGGGTGAAGCGACCGTTCGAGAGGTGGTCGAGGGTAAGCGCGTGCATCGCGCACGATGCCGGAGTGCGCGCCGAGATCTGGACGATGCCGGTGCACAGGCGGATCCGCGAGGTGTGCGCGCCGATCCAGGCTGCGGGGGTGAAGGCGTCGGAACCCCACGCCTCGGCCGTCCAGACCGAGTCGTACTCCAGGCGCTCGGCCTCTTGTGCGAGCGCGATCGAGAAGGGATTCGGTTGGGCGCCCCAGTAGCCGAGCTGAAGTCCGAGTTTCATGCCGACGGTCTATCGCGGGCGGGCAGGGGCTCTCGATCTCGCAAAGCGGCCGGCCCGGTCTCGAGAAGGGTCGTGGCGCCCGCGCAGTTGGCAGACTCGCGCCATGACCACTCACTTCGAAGGTGTGATCGGCCCCGACTGGCGGACCTCGACGCCCTGGTGGCCGCCCGACCCGGAACCGCCCGCGGGCGCTCCCAATGTCTTGCTCCTCGTGCTCGACGACGTGGGATTCGCGCAGCTCGGTTGTTACGGCTCCGACATCGCGACGCCGGCGTTCGACCAACTCGCGCGCCAAGGCGTGCGGCTCACCAACTTCCACACGACCGCGTTGTGCTCGCCGACGCGTTCGTGCCTGTTGACCGGACGCAATCATCACCGCAACGGGATGGGCCGCGTTGCCGACCTCGCGGTGGGCTATCCGGGCTACTGGGGCCGGATACCCCGCGAGAACGGCTTCTTGTCGGAGATTCTCCGCGCCCACGGCTACGCGACCTACGCCGTCGGCAAGTGGCACCTCACTCCGGACGACGAGACGCACATGGCGTCGTCGCGCGCGAGTTGGCCGCTCGCGCGCGGTTTCGACCGCTGGTACGGCTTCCACGGCGGTGAGACGCACCAATTCGTACCGTCGCTCTATCACGACAATCACTCGGTGTTCCCGCCCGCCCGACCGGAGGACGGGTACCACCTCAGCGCCGATCTCGCCGACCGTGCCATCTCGTTCGTCGGCGACCTGCGCGCGGTCGACGCGGACCGCCCGTTCTTCTGCTACTTCGCGACGGGTGCGTGCCACTCGCCACACCACGCACCCAAGGAGTGGATCGATCGTTACCGCGGCCAGTTCGATACCGGGTGGGACACGTGGCGCGACGCGACCTTCGCCCGCCAGATCGCCGCGGGAGTTCTCCCCGCGCACACGAAGCTGTCGCCCCGGCCGAAGTGGGTCCCCGAGTGGGACTCCCTGAAGGCCGAGGACCGCGCCGTCGCAGCGCGCTTCATGGAGTGTTTCGCCGCGTACCTCTCGTACACCGACGCGCAGATCGGTCGCGTGCTCCAGTTCCTCGACGACATCGGCGACCTCGACGACACGATCGTGATCCTCGTGTCCGACAACGGCGCGAGCGCAGAAGGAGGAATGCTGGGATCGATCAACGACGCACGCCTCTGGAACGGCGCGCCCGCCGGGCGGCGTGAGCTGCGCGCCCGCATCGACGAGCTCGGCAGCCCGAGCGCGCACAACAACTACCCGTGGGGTTGGACGATGGCGGGCAACACACCGTTCAAGCGCTGGAAGCGCGAAGTCCACGAAGGAGGCGTCGCCGACCCGTGCATCGTGCACTGGCCAAGGCGCGTCGCCGCGGCGGGCGAGATCCGGCACCAGTTCGCGCATGCGATCGACGTGCTGCCTACGGTG
>DATJAA010000254.1:0-5198 GCA_035516815.1 Acidimicrobiia bacterium
AATCGTGTTCCTCCACGGATGGGGTCTGTCGGGCCACACCTACCAGGCCGCGCTGAAGCGACTGCTCGCTCGCGGCTTTCGGGTGTGGGCGCCTGCATTGCCCGGCTTCGCCGGCACCAGCGCACTCGCGCCCGGCGCCGACGACCTCGCGCAGTACGCACAATGGGTCAACGACTTCCTCACCGCCGTCGGCGTCACCGAGCCGGTCGTGCTGATGGGCCACTCCTTCGGAGGCGGCGTCTCGATCCAAGTCGCCCACGACTGGCCGGAGCGTGTTCGCGGGCTCGTCCTGATCAACTCGATCGGTGGCTCCGCGTGGCGGCGCGACGGGCCCCTGATGAAGTCGGTCGCGCAGCGACCATTGTGGGATTGGGGACTGCACTTCCCGAGCGACGTCCTCCCGATCCGCCAGCTCCGCCGTGTCCTGCCGGTCATCCTCGAGGCAGCGGTACCGAACGTGTTGCACAACCCGCGGGCGTTCTGGCATGCCGCGACGGTCGCACGATACGCCGATCTCACCGGCGAGCTCCAGGAGCTCAAGGCTCGGAGGCTCCCGGTCGTCGTGCTTTGGGGAAAGCGCGACGAGCTCGTGACCCGTGCCTCGTTCGATGCACTCTGCGAGAGCCTGGGTAACCCGTTGTCGGTGACGGTAGACGGCAGTCACTCCTGGCTCCTTGCCGACCCGGACACCTTCGGCGAGGTGATCACCAACGTTCTCCCCGTCGCAATGAGTGCCCGCGCCGAGGCGCCGGGCAAACCGGCGGACGAGATCGCGGGCTTGTCGGCGACAGACGAACAGCCGCATGCGGCTTGAGATCCGGTTCTGGCTATTGGTCGATCCGGACGCTCAGTCGTACCGTTCCCGCGTCGAAATGGCGCTCCACCGGCCAGCCGGCGTCGGCGAGCATCCTGAACAACTTTGCATTGCCCGGGAGCGCGACCGCCGAGAGCGTCCGGATGTGGTGCTCTCGTGCGACCGCGGCAAGCTGTTGGAGCAGCAGCGTGCCGATTCCTCGACCTTGTTGTGCATCCGCGACCTCGAGCGCGACTTCGGCCTCGGTGGCGGCGAGACGGTCGTATCGCGCGACCGCGAGGATCTCGTCACCGACAAGGGCAACGACTGCGACATGATCCTTCCCGTCGAGGGATTTCAACTCCAGATGCGCAGCCGTGGAACGGGGCGTCGGCGAGAAGAACCGGAAGTAGACCGATTCGTCGCTGAGTTGTTCGAAGAGTCGCATCAGACGTGCGCAATCGTCGGCGCGTAAGGCGCGCACGCGAACGACTCGGCCGTCGCTCATTGTCGATCGTGTGGTGTCAGCTCCACGGGCAGCCGACCACCGGCACGGAGAAGGATTCATCGAACTCACGCGATGTCCGCTTCTTCACATTCGGCGAGTATGCGTGCACGCGCGGCTTGCTGCAGCACGACCGCGCCGGCCCAGCCGGCTTGGTCAGTCGTGACGGGGTCGCAGATACCGACCCGCACTGCACTCCGACGTGGGAAGCGGTGACCGGGAGGGAGTAGCGAGCGGGTCCCGCTCAACACGATCGGGACGACAGGAACGCGCGCTTCCACGGCCGTCAAGAATGCCCCGAGCCGGAAGGCGCGCAATCCGGGTACGCGTGACAGACGGCCCTCGGGAAAGATCACCACCGTTTGACCCTGGCGCGCGGCGGCGATCATGCGGCGCGTGTCCGCGGCGCCTTCCTCGTGTGTCGCACGCTGCACGAACTCGACTCCGAGACGGCGCAAGAACGGCCCCGACCAGACGTGATGTGCGAGCTCGCCACCCACGACGAACACCGGCGCGCCGGGCAAGACGGACGCCAGCACCGCGCCGTCGATCCAGCTCGGGTGATTCGCGACGACCACCGCGCCAGCTGACCTCTGCAGGGCCTCGCCGCCGGTAACGGTCAGTCGCACGCCGGCAAGCGGCGCAACCAGCCGGAGCGCACCGCGAACGATCGCGAACCGCCAACTCCGACGCGGGACAACGAGCAACGCGAGCGCGCATGGCGCGCCCAGCACCAGCACCAGCGACCACACGATCAATCCGTGCCCGAAGGCAGCCGTCCTCTGCCGGACGGTCCGTGCTCGTGGCACCCACGACCGGAGAGTCACGCGCGCGATTGCGAGACGGGAATGTCGCGAGCGCGCGAGAGTTCCGCGTTCGTACATCTCGCGGCACGACGAGCGGCGAATCTTTCCGCTCGACGTCTTCGGCACGCTGCCCGGCTCCAGCAGCACAACTTCGTCGGGCGGTGTACCGAGGACGTCGACGGTCACGTTGACGATCGCCGCTCGTATCTTCTCGCGGACCGATGGCTCCTGCTCACGCGTTTCGGCCGCGACGACGAGCCGCTCGGTCCCCGCGTCGAGGTCCGGTGCCGCGAACACCGCGACGCACCCCGCTCGCACCCCTGCCACCTCGCTCACCGCCCGCTCGAGCGCTTCGGGATGCAGGTTTCGCCCGGCCCGGATGATCAGATCCTTGGCCCGGCCCGTCAAGAAGATGTCACCGCAGGCCAGGTAGCCGAGGTCGCCGGTGTCGAGCCAATCGCCATCGAACAGGCGAAGCGTCTCTCGAGCGTTGTGGAAATAGCCCTGCGTCGCCGACGGTCCGCGAAACTCGATACGGCCTTCGTGACGATCTTCCACGACGTGGCCGGCCCGGTCGACGACCCTGATCTCATAGCCGGGAAGCGCCTTTCCGCACGCGACCACGCGTAACGCGCCGTCGGTGGCGGGCACCGCGACGCCCGAGCGGACGAGAGACTCGCGCTCGATTCGGTCGACCAACGGGCCGCGGCCGAGCGGCGGGAACGCGAGCCCGACGGCGGCCTCGGCCAGCCCGTACACCGGTGCGATTGCTTCTGGTCGCAGTCCGTACGTCACGAAGCGGTTCCGGAAACGCTCGAGGGTGTCGGCCGACACCGGTTCGGCTCCGTTGAACAACATTCGCAGCGATGAGAGGTCGACGCCGACGAGATCTTCGTCACGCGCCTTGCGTGCGCAGAGTTCGAATCCGAAGTTCGGTCCGGCGGAAAGCGTTCCACTGTGATCACTGATCGCCCGCAGCCAGCGGGCCGGGCGCGCAAGAAACGACACCGGCGACATCACCACGAGCGGAAAGCCGATGGTGAGGCTGCCGAGCCATGCGCCGATCAGTCCCATGTCGTGATAGAGCGGCAGCCAGCTCACGAACACGTCGTTCGAATCCGCGGCGGCCGCGTGGGCCATGGCGCGAATGTTCGCGAGCAGGTCGGCATGTGTCAGAACGACACCTTTGGGCGAGCCGGTGCTGCCGGACGTGTACTGCAAGAGCGCAAGATCTGCCGGCCGCACCGGCGGGCGTACATCGTTCCGCTCCGGCGTCTCGAGCTCGTCGACGGTATTGATGCTACGCAGCGACTCGACGCCGGCACGCAGCACGCGTGCCACCCGCGCCGCTTCGGACGTCGTAACCAGCGCCGTCGCTCGTGCGTTCTCGAGAATTCCGATCTGGCGCCGGAGGTAGTCGTCCAACTGGGCGGGACGCGACGGAGGGTACAGCGGAACCGGCACCGCTCCGGCGAAGAGCACGGCCATGAAAGCGGCGAAGTAATCGACACTGGTCGGGAGCATGACCGCGACCGATTCGCCGGGATGAACGTCGGACGCGGCGAGGCCGGCTGCGATCGAGCGGGCACGGTCACGCAACCTCGCGTAGCTGAGCGCCACTTCCGAGACCGACGGTTCGCCGCCGAGCATCCGCACATGCACCCGTTCCGGGTGAACGGACGCATGCCATTCGAGTGCATCGACGAGGGTCCCGAGGTCGCGTGGCAATTCGGCCGCCGCTCGGCCCGGCCGCTCGGCCTCCGCCGGTGCCCGAGCCGGAAGAACGGCCGCTGATCGCAACAAACCCTTGACCAGGTCGCGCGGCGTCTCCGCGTCGATGAGGAGATCGTCCGGAAGTCGCACACCCAGCGCGTCCTCGAGACGCGTCAGCAGTTCGACGCGTACGAGGCTGTCCAATCCGAGATCGCGATCGAGCGAACTCCCGAGCGTTACGTTGGCGTGAGATGTCGGGTTGACCTCCGCGACGGTCTCACGCACCGCGGTCAGCACCACATCCTCAATGGTGGCAGGCGGGTTCACGCTTCGATTTTGCGACTTGTCGAGCAGTTCGCCCAGGGTCAACGGTCCCGAGATTGCCCGCGCCGGGGGCCGCTCTTCAGCGTGCTCCGGGGCGCCACTCGGGGTCATTGGCATAGCGCGTCCGACACGTCTGCAGGAACGGGCAGCCGGGGCACGTCATCGGGTCGACCCGCGAGACGTGACTGAGCTCGACATGCCAGCAACGGCCGCACTGCCGGCACAAGAAGTTCGTCGTCTCTCCGTCGCTCACCGCTCGCAGCCGTCCCGCGCACGCCGGACAAGACGTTGCCGCACCCAAGCCTGACGGCTCGACGCCAGAATCATTGATCGGCTCACCCACGGCGTATCCCTCTCGCACGGTTCGCTCGACAGATCCTCGCGCCGATTGCCCGCTGCTCCCAGGGCCGTTCGTCATCTTGTTCCGAGGCTCGCTCACCGTTGAGCCTTCGTCCCTACGATGTGAATTTCCGCTCACGCATCATGGTAGGTGAGCGACGAGCGGAAGATCGCGTGACTCGCACCCGAGCGGCGATGGTGCCGCGCCGAGACCCGCCGGACACAACAGCGAAGTCCCTCACGCGGCGCAGGACTACCGCCGCGCTTCGCGCCGGGTCGTTTGTCCCGCCGACTGCGGCCAGGTGGCACTTTGCGTCCGCCGTCCGGGGGCGGATAATTGTTGACACTACGAGGGTGACTACGGCCTCATCGGTCCGAGCTGAGACGTGAGCGAACATGACCGAAATCGAACATTGGATCGATCTCCACGAAGCCGAGCTGCACGAGCTCGCTGAACGGACCGACACCCACGACGACACCGTGCACTTCCTCGCGACGCTCGTGCTTGGTGGTTGGACGGATGACGCGATCTACGAACAGCTGCGTGAGCTCATCCCATCGCCCGACGGACAACGCAGCCCACTCGAAGACGCGCCGGCACTCCTCGAAGAAGTCCGCCGCCTCGCTGCAACATCCTGAATGGCAAGGTGGACACCGAGACCGGACGTCGCGTCCTGCGATACACGGTGTATCTGCTCGAGGAAGACGAAGACGGCGG
>DATJAA010000255.1:0-18130 GCA_035516815.1 Acidimicrobiia bacterium
GCCTATAGAGCAGTTCGCGCACGGGGAGATCGAAGGCGTCTCGGCCGACTCCGCCCCGTTCTTCCGCGACGTCGCCGACCACCTGGCGCGCGTCAGCGACGCCATCGACTCGCTGGGCAGTCTGCTTTCGAGTGTCTTCGACGCGAACCTGTCGAGGATCGGCGTGCAGCAGAACGACGACATGCGGCGGATGTCCGCGTGGGCGGGGATCTTCGCGGTCGTCACCGTCCTGGCCGGAATCTACGGGATGAACTTCGCGCACATGCCCGAGCTCCGGTGGTCGTTCGGATACCCGTTGCTCCTGTTGCTCATGATCGGCTTGTCGGTGTTCCTTTACTACAAGTTCAAGCGAGCGGGCTGGCTCTAGCCGAGCCAACGCCATGACCGCGAACGAGAGCGACTCCGCGCCCGCCCGGACTGGCGACGAGATCAAGTCTCCGTTCCGCGCCGCCCGCGCGGAGCCGTTGCTCGCGCGGGCGGTTCCCGTCAGCGCGCATCTGTCGCGCTATCGCCTTCCGACCGCCCGGCGCGACGCCGTCGCCGGTCTGACCGTCGCCGCGCTCGCGATCCCATCGGCAATGGCCTACGCCGAGGTCGCGGGCGTGCCCCCCGTCAACGGCCTCTACGCGTTGCTGCTCCCCGCAGTCGTCTACGCGTTCATCGGATCGTCGCGCCAACTCGTCGTCGGACCCGAGGGCTCGATCGGCACCCTCGTCGCGGCCGCGATCCTGCCGCTCGCGATCGCCGGCTCCCCCGACGCGGCCGAGCTGGCCGCGATGCTCGCCCTGCTCGTCGCGCTCTGCTTCGTCGTCGCGTGGGTGCTCCGGCTCGGCTGGATCGCCGACTACTTCTCGCGCCCCGTGCTCGTCGGGTACATCCACGGCGTCGCATTCGTGCTCGTCGTCGGTCAACTCGGAAAGCTGCTCGGGCTGTCTATCGACGCGATCGATCCACTGCCTCAGCTGTGGGAAGTCATCACCAAGCTCGGAAGCGCCAGCGGCGCGACCGTCGCCGTCAGCGCGGTGTCACTCGTGGCGCTCTTCGGATTGCGCAGACTCATGCCGAAGTTACCGGGCGCGCTGCTCGTCGTCGTCGTGGCGATCACATGCTCATGGGCCTTCGACTTCGCCGGTCATGGCATTGCGGTGATCGGGCCGATCCCGGCGGGCTTGCCGAGCTTTACGATCCCGAGACCCGGGTTTTCGAACACGATCGAGTTGGCACCCGCGGCCGTCGGCATCTTCCTGGTTTGCTTCGCCGACGCGATCCTCACCGCGCGGTCGTTCGCGGGCAAGCACAACCAGAGCGTGCGGGGAACCCAGGAGCTCCTCGCCTTGGGAGCCGCGAGCGCCGCGGCCGGGGTCACGCAGGGCTTCCCGATCGGGGCGAGCGGTTCGCGCACTGCCGTCAACGACGACATGGGCGCGCGCACGCAGTTCGCCAGCCTGTTCGCGGCCGCGACCGTAGCCGTCATCATGCTGGTGCTCACCGCGCCCGTGCAGTACCTCCCGAAGGCGGTGCTCGGTGCCGTGATCGTTTTCGCGGCGATCGGGCTGATCGACCCGGGCGCCTGGCGCGCGCTGGCGGCGATCGATCCGGTCGAGGTCGCGATCGCCGCGGTAACGACCGGCTGCGTCATCGTCTTCGGCGTGCTGCAGGCCCTCGTCGTCGCCGTCGGCCTCTCGATCATCGACACCGTGCGCCGCAGTGCCCGTCCGCACGACGCGGTCTTGGGCTGGGTCGAGCGACTCGGCCGCTACGCCGACGTCTCGTTGCATCGTTCGGCGCGGGTGACGCCCGGCATCGTGGTGTATCGCCTCGACGACCGGCTCTTCTTCGCGAACGCGCGCTACTTCAAGGGGCGCGTGCGCGAGGCGATCCGCGCCGCCGAGCCACCGGTTCGCTGGCTCGTTCTCGACGCGGACGCGATCACCCACGCCGATGCAACCGGCGTCGACGCCCTCGTCGAGCTGACAAACGCGCTGCGCCACGACGAGATCACGCTCGCCATTGCCCGGCTGCGGACGCGCATGGAAGAGGAGTTCGAGGCGGCAGGTGTGCTGGACGCGATCGGTACCGGGCACCTGTACCCCACCGTGCGCGCGGCAGTCGACGCCTGCGCGGCGCAGATTGGAAGGCGAGATGATGGCCCCGAGTAAGGACAACGCGTTCGATCACGTCGTCGTGGTCATGTTCGAGAACCGCTCGTTCGACAACCTGCTGGGTCGCTTGTACCAGCCCGGTGAAGTGCCGTCGTTCGAAGGGGTGCTCGGCAAGGATCTCAGCAATCCGATTCCCGAATGGGCCGACCACGGCGCTGATCGCGGGCATGTGCCCTACGGCGTCGCGGCGACAATGGATACACCGAACCCCGATCCGGGCGAGGAGTACACCCACGTCAACACCCAGTTGTTCGGCATCATCGATCCGCCGGGCAATCGCGGGATCGTCTCGGAGAAGATGACGGCGCCGTACAACGCGCCCCCCGACGCCGAGCAGCGCCCGACGATGGACGGCTTCGTCGCCGACTACATCAGCTCGTTCACCGCGGAGATGCACCGGCCGCCGACCTACGACGAGCACGCGCAGATCATGACCGGCTATCGGCCGGACCAGCTGCCGGTCATGTCGACGCTCGCGCGCGGATTCGCGACGTTCGACCACTGGTTCTGCGAAGTGCCGTCGCAGACCTTCACCAACCGATCGTTCTTCCATGCGGGAACGTCGTCGGGCTTCGTCGTCAACATGGCTCCCCCCGATGTGTTCCCGGTGCACAACACGGCGGAAACGATCTTCGAACGGTTGGAAGCCAACGGGCTTACCTGGCGCGTGTACTGCGATCCCGCGGTGGTCGTGCCGTTCACCGGACTGATCCACGCCGCGCGCCTCCACGACGGCTTCAAGAACTTCTTCAGCACGAACCAGTTCCTCGAAGACGCCGCCAACGGCGACCTGCCCACGTACTCCTTCATCGAACCGAATCTGTGGCACGGTCACAACGACATGCACCCTGCGTACAACGCGAACTATCCCGGCATGTCATTCGATCCTCGCTCGTCGCTCCTGGGCGGCGAAGCGTTCCTCGCGATGATCTACGACGCGATCCGAACGTCGGTGTCGTCACGCGGATCGAATATGTTCAACACCTTCGTCATGGTCGCCTTCGACGAGCACGGCGGCACCTACGACCACGTGCCGCCGCCGCTCGCGCCTCCGCCGAACCGCTCGGCCGGCGCGGGTCAACTGGGATTCACGTTCGAACGCTCCGGCGTGAGGATCCCCGCGATCGCGATCTCGCCGTGGATCGACGAACGCATCGTCGTCAACGACACGTTCCGCAGTACCTCGATATTGGCGACCCTGCGCGAACGATGGTCGCTCGGCAAGCCGTTCAGCGATCGAGAAGCGATCGCGCCGACCCTGCGGACGGTTCTCACGCGTGACGCGCCGCGCGAACCGGAAACATGGCCCGACGTCGTGCCTCGACCGGTTCCGCCGTTCGACGAGAGCCTGATACCGCCGGACGCGCCGCTCGGAGTTCTTGCCGGCGCCATCTTCTTCGGGTTCTTGGCATTCGGCAAGAACCTCGGTCAGAAAGTGCCCGACTTCACCCCCGATGCACCACCCACCGGCGCCGAAGCGCTCGCGATCGTGCGCGACCTCTTCGGCCACCTGTACCCGAACCTCGGCCTCTGAGATCGCCGTCCCGACAGGAGCGAAGCATGAGCACGCAATTGGAGAGCTGGAACGAAGGCGCGACGAAGACGGCAATTCTCGAGTTCGTGGATACGGTGACGAAGCCGGGTCCTTCGTTCGTGCCGTCCGAGGAGCGGATCGCGACGTTCGACGCCGACGGCACCCTTTGGTGTGAGCACCCCCTGCCCGTCGAGGCCGACTTCTTGCTCCGGCGACTGGCGGAGATGGCGAAAGCGGATCCAACGCTGCGCGATCGCCAACCGTGGAAGGCGGCCTACGAACACGACAACACGTGGTTGGGCGCGGCCATCGCCGAGCACTACGCCGGCAACGACGACAAGGCGAAGATACTTCTCGGCGCCATCTCGGGCACGTACGCCGGCATCAGCGTCCAAGAGTTCGAAATGCACTCGGACGCGTTCCTCCGGAGCGCCCAACACCCGACCCTCGGCCGCGGGTATCTCCAAAGCGCATATGCACCGATGATCGAGTTGCTCGCCTACCTGGAGGCGCACGGGTTCACGAACCTCATCGTGTCGGGAAGCGGCGCCGACTTCATGCGCCCGATCAGCCAAGAGGTGTTCGGCATTCCGCCCGAGCGCGTGATCGGCAGCACGACGGTGCTCGAGTACGCGAGCGACGACGAAGGCAGCCGGATCATGCGCAAGGCCGCGCTCGGCTTCCTCGACGATGGGGCCCAGAAGCCGATCCAGATCTGGAGTCATCTCGGCCGGCGCCCGCTGATAGCCGGCGGGAACTCGAACGGCGACATCCCGATGCTCGACTTCGCGAATCGTTTGGACAAGCCGTCGCTGCGGCTGCTCATTCTGCACAACGACGCGGAACGCGAGTTCGCGTACAGGACCGGCGCCGAGAACGCGTTGACGAGAGCCGGGACGAACGCCTGGACCATCGTCAGTATGTACGACGACTTCGGAAACGTCTTCGCAGAGACCAGCACGGCAGTCACACCGTGATTGCCGCGTTCTTCTGGGGCGCGCTCGCCGCGTCATCATTGTTGCTCGGTGCAGCATTGTCGTACATGTTCGCGCCCGGACGGAAGACGATCGCCGCGGTGATGGCCCTCGGGAGCGGGCTCCTCATCGGTTCGGTCGCCTTCGACCTTGTCGACGAAGCGCTCAAGACGAGTTCCATCGGCGCGGTGACGATCGTCGTGTTGTCCGGCGCGGCCGTGTTCACGATCGGCAACTGGCTTCTTGCCCGCAACGGGGCGGCCAAGCGCAAGAGCTCGACGGGCGGCCAAGCCGACGGTTCACCGTTGGCGATCTTGATGGGTTCGATCCTCGACGGGATTCCCGAGTCCTTCGTGCTCGGCCTGACGGTGCTGATGGGTGGCATCAGCCCTTCTCTCCTCGTCGCGGTGACGTTCTCCAACCTTCCGGAAGGTATGGGGTCGTCGAGCGGCATGCGCGCAGCCGGTTGGCCGATGCGACGGGTGTTCCTCATCTGGTCCGCGGTCGTCATCGTCTCCGGTCTCTCCGCGGCGGTGGGCTACCTCGTGCTCGATCCCGCCAGCGGCCGCACCGGCGCAATGGCGCAGGCATTTGCCGGCGGCGCGCTCTTGACGATGCTCGCCGACACGATGCTGCCCGAAGCGTTTGCCGTCGAAGGCGTCTTCACGGGGTCCGTGGTCGCCATCGGATTCGCATTCGCCATCGCGCTCAAGGCGCTCTAGAACTGAGAGACCATCCCACGATGACCTCCCGTCGAGACCCGCGACATAGACCGCAATCGCTGAGCGCCGCGCGCATGGAGGCGTTCAGCGATGGCGTGTTCTCCATCGCCGCCACGCTCTTGGTACTCGACATCGCCCTGCGCCCGCCGGGTGGCCCACTAGAACAGTTGCGGAACGCGTGGCCCGCATACCTCGGCTACGTCGTCAGCTTCCTGACGATCGGAGCCGCGTGGCTCGCGCACAGCGCCATGACCGATCGCTTGACGGGAGCGGACACTTTGCTGCTGCGCATCAACTTGGTGCTGCTGCTCGTCATCGCATTCCTGCCGTTTCCAACGAAGCTCGTTGCGGACGCATTACACAACATCAACGGCGAGCGAGTCTTCGTCACGGTTTACGGCCTCACGCTGCTGACCATCCGCCTTCTCGGGTTCGCCCTGGACGCGTACGCGCGGCACGAGAATCTCTACGAACGAGGCCTGGGCGACGACGAGTTGCGTGCCGATCGCCGTGACCTCTGGCCGACAGTGGCCGCGTACGTGACCGCCATTATAATCGGACTGGCCCTTCCTGCCCTGGCGGTGGCGTTGTATTTCGCGCTCGCTGTATTCCTCGTGTTGCCGTGGCGCGACCTTCGGCTCGTGTTCAGGCGCGGATGAGTACCAACCGACGTTCGAGATTCCGCAACGGTGTCGCGGCTGTCCGCGATCGAGTGACGGTCCTACGCGAACGCGCCGAGCGAACGCTCCTGTGGCAGGTGTGGGACCGAATGCTCGAAATCGAGTTCATCGACCGTAGTGTCGCGCTCGCCGGCAAGGCGTTCGTCTCGTTCTTCCCCCTCGTCATCGTCGTGGCCGCGTTCCTGCCGAAGAGTCTCCGCGATTCGATCTTCACCGTCGTGACCCACCGCCTCGGCATCCGGGGTGGTGCGCTGACCACTGCGAAACAGGCGTTCGCGTCGTCGGATCAGATCCGCAAGGCGACAGGAATTCTCGGCCTCGTGCTCACGATCTTCTTCGCGACCTCCTTCACCACGGCACTCCAGCGGGTGTTCTTGAAGGCCTGGCGGCGGCCAGGTGGAAACACGGCCGGTGAGTATGTCCGCGGCCCCCTCTGGTTCTTCGTGCTGCTTGCGGGCATGGCGCTGATGGGCGCCTTGCGTGGTGTGCTCGGCGACGGACCGCAGATCGTGGTGTTCGCCGTCGTGTCGCTCGCGGTCACGTCGGCAGTGTGGTGGTTCACTGCCTGGCTGATGCTGATGGGCCAAGTGCGATGGCGGGTGCTTCTCCCCTCTGGCGTGTTTACGGCAGTCGCGTCGGGGCTGTATGCGGTGTCGGCGAGCATCTGGATGCCCGGCGTCGTAACGCGAAACTTCAGCCAGTTCGGATTCTTCGGAATCGCGCTGGCACTTGTGACGTGGTTCTCGGGTACCGCAATCTGCATCCTCATTGGGACGTGCGCGGGAGCGGTGTTCGCAGCGGACTCCGGCTGGGTGGGCCGGCTCATCCGTGGCCCGGATCCGTCGTTGCTCGTCGTCGCCGCCCCCCCGTCGCTGTCCGCTCCCGAGCACGGAACCCGCCTCCGCGACGCGTTCAGGCCGACGGAGGACGAGGCGGGAACCGGATGACGTCGGTTCACCCTCGATTGGGTGACAGAGGGCCCGCGCGGCGGCATCAAGATGGTCTCATGAATGAACCTGGCACACGGTTGCACCGGGCAGAGGGTGACGTCGAGAAGGCCGAGGCAATTCTCGACAAGACCGAGCAGGTGTTGCAGGCCATCGGGAAGGTGCAAGCCGCACCCAAGGGCACCCGAGTGCTGATTCGTATCGCCGCGGTCATCATCGTCGGCGGCGTCGCGCTTCTCGGGATCACCGTTCTCGTGTCGAACCTCAGACGGTCGCGGGCGATGCCTGCGGAATGACCGCTATCGCCATGCTGTCGGCCCCGACAGGTCGTGACGAATGGTGAACGCGAAGACCCGCACGGCGCCCGTCGACGACGGAGTGCTCGACACCGTCCCGCGCGATCATCGGCCACCGGCGATCTTCGGCGTCGTGACGTCCGGAACGATGCGCCGACGGCCCGCAGACATCGTGAGCGCCGCAACGGCGGTCGCCATCGTGGCGATCACGGCGATCGGTGCGCACAACTTGGCAGCGGTCGAGACAAAGACCTTCGAACTGCTCACTGAGCTGCCCGGCTGGTTGCGCCCGATCTCGTTGGCGTGCTATCGCGTCGGCGCGGGCGGAACCGCCGTCGCACTCCTACTTGCGCTCCTGATCGCCAGGCGCTTCCGCATCGTCTTGGCGCTCGCGGTCACCGCCACGATCACCTGGCTGATCGCGATCGGGCTACGCGCGTGGGTCGATTCGGCGGCGGTGCGCGGTCCGGCACAGATGAAGGTCCGCGGCGCGGTGCCCGAGTATCCCGTCGTCATCCTCGCCGTCGCAACGACCGTGATCCTCGTCGCCGCGCCCTACTTACTCCGCCCGACCCGACACCTGGTGTACGTGGCGCTCGTGATTGCCTCGGTCGGTGCAGTCGTAGGCGTCGTGGGGCTCCTCGACGACATCGTCGGCGCGCTCGCGCTCGGGTGGGCAGTCACCGCCGCGTTCCACCTCGCGATCGGATCGCCCGCCGCGAACCCGACCCTGCATGACGTCGCCGATGCCTTGACCGATCTCGGTGTGCAGGTCTCCGGCCTGCGCCTGGCGGACGCACAGGTCTGGGGCGAGTCGCGCTACGTCGCGACGGCAGCGGACGGCGGGCCGCTGCGAATCACTGTGATCGGGCGCGATGCCGCCGACGCGCGGCTGTTCGCGAAGGTATGGCGCGCGATCTGGTACAAGGACTCCGGACCAACGGTTGCCTTGAGGCGAGGCGACCAGCTCGAGCATCGTGGGTACATACTGTTCGCCGCGGCAAGCGCCGGTGTCCCGGCGAGCGAGGTCGTGATCTCGGGCATCGGCGGCGCGAGGCAGACTGCGGCATTGGTCACGCGCACGCCCGACGGCGTCGCGTTCACCGCGACCAGCGCCGACCGACTAACCGACGCCGTGCTCGACGACGCGTGGGCGAACCTCGCGCACCTCCACGGCGTACGCCTCTCGCACGGCAGTATGCGCGCGTCGAACGTGCTCCTCCGCGCCGACAACACCACCGCACTCGTCGACTTCGGACACGCCTCGTCTTCGGCGACGCCCGAACGATGCCGGCTCGACCGCGCCGGGCTCCTCGCGAGCACAGCGGTACTCGTCGGAAACGATCGTGCACTCGCGGCGGCTCGACGTGCGCTTGGCGATGACGGGCTCAACGACGTCCTGGCGCTTGCCACTCCCGCCGCGCTCCCCGCGGCGACTCGGCACGAGCTTCCCAACGCGAAGAAGCTGCTCACCGGCTTGCGAACATCGGGCGGTGCACTGATCAGTCAGCCCGTCGAGGACCCCGTGGACCTGCGGCGCGTCTCGCCCAGCAAGGTAATCATGGCACTCGGCACTGCCGTCGGCGTTTACCTGCTCATAGGCCAACTGGCGAACATCGACTTCGCCGAGGTGTTCACCGGTGCAGAGTGGGGTTGGGTCGCGGTCGCGTTCGTGCTCTCCCTCCTCACGTCGTTCACCAGCGCGGTCGCGCTCATGGGCTCGGTCGCGGCGCCGTTGGCCTACAAGGCGGTCGTCGCCGAGGAGTTCGCGGACAACTTCACCGGTCTCGTCGGGGGAACCGTCGCAACCACCGCACTCGTCATCCGCTTCTTCCAAAAGCAAGGACAGAAGGTCGCGGTTGCGGCCAGCTCGGGCGTGTTGAACTCGACGGCCGCGGGATTGATCCAGGTCATCCTTGTGATCATCGGCCTCATCGTCACGCACGGCGAGTTCACGCCGTCGTCGACGGGAGGCGGTCACAACGGGGCCGGAATCGCTCTCGTGCTGATTGTCGTCGGCGTGCTCACGGCTTGCGCCATCATCTTCATTCCGAAGCTTCACGGCTGGTGGAAGCACTCCGTGGTGCCCCAGTGGCACGCGGCCGTCGACAACCTGAAGCACGTCTTGAGCGAACCCCGCCAGGCGTGGATGCTCTTCGGCGGCAACCTCGTGACCCAGGTGCTCTTCGCGCTGGTGCTCGGTTGCTCGTTACACGCGTTCGGCCGCTCCCTGCCGTTGATGCAGCTGATCGTGATCAATTCTCTCGCGTCGGTGCTCGGCGGCGCCGCGCCGGTTCCCGGAGGGATGGGCGTGATCGAAGCGGGCTTGATCGCGGGCCTCACCGCCGCAGGCGTACCTCAGACCGAAGCCATTGCGGCGACCTTCACCCACCGACTCCTCACCTCGTACCTGCCGCCGATCTGGGGCTGGTTCGCACTCCGCTGGTTGCAGCACAACGACTACCTGTAGGGACAAAACGTGAGCGAACAGAACAACGCATCGAACCGCTCGGCCGACCTGTCCGCCGACGCCCTGCGCGCCGAAGTCGAGGCTGACCGCCAACGGATCGCACAACTCGAAGCGGAAAACGCCGCGCTCGCTGCCTCCGAGACGACGCGCGCCGAGCATGCGCCAAGGGAAGGGCGGCTCACGCATCGGTTCTGGGTCGCGATTCTCCTCGTGATCGGGATGGTGCTCACGCCCCTGGCGATCCTGGCGCTGTTCCTGCGGAGCGAGGTCGGGGATACGGGTCGCTACGTGCAGACCGTGAAACCGCTGAGCCAGGATCCGGCGATCCAGACGTACGTCGCCGACGAGATCACGACCCAGCTATTCGCGCAGGTCGACGTAAACTCCTACGTCAAGGACGCGCTCCCGGCGCGTGCACAAGTACTCGCGGCACCGTTGAGTGGAGCCATGCACACCTTCGTGCACGAGGTCGTCCTGCGAGTTCTACAAACTGACCAGTTTCAAAAGCTCTGGGTCGACGCGAACCGGATCGCCCATGCCCAACTCGTCAACGTCCTCACCGGCAAACATTCCACTGCCATCTCGGCAACGAGCAACGGCGCCGTTCAGATCGATCTGTCGGAGGTGACCAAGCTGGTCAGCGCGCAGTTGCAGTCCACCGGCCTCAACGTCTTCTCGAAGGTTCCGCTCGACAAGGTCGGCGGCCAGATCACGCTCTTTCAGTCCAAAGACCTGTACAAGGCGCGCAAGGCCTTCGGCATCCTGAACACGCTGGCATGGCTGTTGCCGTTGCTGGTGTTCAGCGCGTTCGGGGGCGCGATCTATCTCTCGCGCAGCCGGCGCCGGGGCTTCGTGCAAGCGGCGATCGTGTTCATCCTGGGTGCGCTGTCGCTCTCGTTGCTCCTGGCCGTCGGGCGCAGTGTGTATCTCAACGCGGCGACGAACGGCGGTCTCCCCTACGACGCGGCCGCCGCGGTGTACGACACGCTGGTCCGCTTCTTGCACACCGCGATCCGTGACGTACTCGCTTTCAGCTTCGTGGTGCTGATCACAGTCTTCTTCGCCGGGCCGTCCCGGCTCGCCGTGTGGTTCCGCGGACGGATGCGGTGGACTGCGAACTGGCTCGGTTCGGAGAGCGAACGGGCCCACTGGAATTGGCTCGCGTCCAACACGTTCGTCGTCCGCCGCAAGGCTGCATTGCGAGTCGTCGCCGCCGCGCTGGCATTCCTCGTGCTGGTTCTCTGGCGGCATCCGACGCCGCTCGACATCGTCGGGCTCGGAATCGTGACGCTGTTCGTGCTCGGCGTCATCGAGTTCTTCGGTCGCGAACCCGCGAGTGGCACCGTGCCACCAACACCTGCTGCGCCGATCGCCACAACGTGACTCAGACAGCCGCGACGACCGTCCGACTCGCGACCTCGATCGCACTGAACGAGATCTGAGATCGGGATGGGTGAAGGCTTATCTGCGACCGAGGTCGGCAAGGAACTCGCCGAGCACGCGGACCACGCAAACGCTCCGAGTTCGCGCTCCGACCACCTGGTTTCGTTGATCGAAGCCGCTTTGCTTGCGATCGTTGCGGTACTGGCCGCTTACTCCGGATACTCCTCGGCGAAGTGGAGCACCGAGTCGAGGATCGAACTCGCCGCCGCGTCCGCGGCCCGAACCGAAGCGAGTCGCGCCAACCTCGACGCGACAACCGCCAAGAACTTCGACGGGTCGACGTTCAACGCGTGGTTCACCGCCTACGTCGCCGGCAACAAGCAGGCGATGGCGATCGCAGCGAAGCGGTTCCGGCACGAGTTCAAGGTCGCGTTCGACGCCTGGCTCGCAACCAACCCGGCGACAAACCCAAACGCACCGCCCGGTCCCACCTTCATGCCGCAATACGCGCAGCCCGATCTCGTGAAGGCGGATCAACTCGATGCGAAGGCCGACCGGTTGTTCGCGGACGGGTCCAAGGCCGGCGGCTACGCCGACGACTACGTCCGCACAACCGTCTACCTCGCGACGGTGCTCTTCCTCATCGGCATCAGCGGGCACTTCCGTTTCCGGGGTGCACGCATCGGCCTCATCGTTACCGGCAGCGCCATTTTGACGTTCGCCGTCGTCTTGCTCGTTGTCGCCCCAAAGCCACCCTCGTGATCGCAGGGAGCCTTCGCCTGGTCAATCGACGCGTCCAACTCGACCACAGCCCTAAATCGCTGGCGGAAGTATGAAGCAACCGCAGGCGAAGCGGCGGGGACGGCGCTCGCCGTCGCGCATCACCAGGGAATGATCGAAGCACTACGCACGGTCACCAGCAGTGGCGGCACGCCGGCGATACCCTCCGACCAGCCGCGCACCTCACACGGCACGCGGTAGCTGTTGCGAGTTCAGTGGTCGTCGCACCACTTCGTCGAGTGCTTGTGATGGTGTCTTGAACACGTGGGCTTGTCGAGGTCTGCCGTTGAGTTGGGCGGCGACGGCATCGAGTTCGGCTTGGGTGTCGTGGGCGATCTCGGTCCGTTTGGGGAAGTACTGAAGTAGGAGTCCGTCGGCGTTCTCGTTGCTGCCGCGCTGCCAGGGACCGCGCGGATCGCAGAAGTGGACCGCGCGCGATCGTTGTCGGCTCAGATCGCCCGCAACTGCGCCACTACGTCGGGAACCGCGCCTGCGGCCCCATAGCCGACCGCATGTCGAGCAACAGATCGACGACCTCCGGTCCGGCGACGAGGTCCCTATGCCCGAACCGTGCCAGCGCATCGTCGACGATTCGCAAGGCCTCAGACTCGGCGGTCGTGACGGAAACGTCTACCGTGGGAACCGATCCCAGTTGGCGCTGATCCGCGCGAGCGGTCTTCGTTCTCATCACGTCCTCCCTCGGGTTGCGTCAACCGAGACTCTGCGCCGAGCGTCTCGCAAGGGATAGGTCCGGAAGTCCTGTCGTCGGAGGGACGTATGCAACCTTCGTCACGAAAGCTCGCGGTTGGACCGCGACCGAGCCCGACAGCAGAGGCGCATCGTTTTCCGTGATCACTCGCCCTCAGACGTCGCCGTCGGCAATGCCTCCGGCAGCTGAAGGTTCGAAAGGAGTCTCGCCAAGGGCGCGAGTCGCACCTTGTGTTCATCGCTCGCCCGCAGCCGCCCGCGTCGTCGTTGTCGGTCGCGCCGCGATCGCACGCCGGGGCGCGCAGCTGCCAGACTGGCGGCCTCGTGGACGACGGACCGCTCCTTCGGATCGAAGGCCTCACCAAGCGCTATCCGGGGGCAACGGCGCTCGACGACCTGACTGTCGAGCTTCCGCGCGGGCGCATCGGTCTCGTCGGCGCGAACGGCGCGGGCAAAACGACGACGTTTCGCCTGTTGCTCGGCCTCACCCACCCGACCGACGGAAGTGTCGAGGTATGCGGCATCGATGTCGCGCGCGATCCGGTCGGTGTGCGCTCGCGGCTCGGGTACATGCCCGAGCACGATTGTCTCCCGCTCGACCAGACTGCGGCCGACGTCGTGTCGACCTTCGGCGAATTGAGCGGACTCCCCGCGCGCGCGGCGCGCCAGCGAGCGTCGGACATCCTCGACCTCGTCGGCCTCGACGAAGCCCGCTTCCGCCCCATCGGTGGGTTCTCGACGGGCATGCGGCAGCGCACGAAGCTCGCGCAGGCGCTCGTCGGCGATCCCGAGCTCGTCCTGCTCGACGAGCCCACCGCGGGCCTCGACCCGCTCGGCCGCGAAGACATGCTCGCCCTCGTCGCGCGCCTCGGCTCGTTCGGGATATCCGTCTTGATGGCCACGCACCTCCTGGACGACGTCCAGCGAGTTTGCGACTACGTCGTGATGATCGACAGCGGCCGGCTGGTCGTCTCGGGGGCAACCGAGTCGCTGCTCGAACGCACTGGAGTCGTCACGGTCGACGTCGGGCCCGGCGGCAATGCCCTCGTCACCGCGCTGCAGCAGCATGCGATGCCGGCGGTCGCCGCCGACGGTGTCGTCGAAGTAACGATCGACGGCGACGAGCAGCTCGACCTCGTTCGCGACGTGATCGCCGAGCTCGAACTGCCGCTGTACCGTCTTTCGACGCGGTTGACGTCGCTCGACGAAGTGTTCCTCCGGCGGGCGGAGCACACCACGTGAGCGCCGTCGAAGTACGCGGCGGCGCGGTCTACGACCGCGGATACCGCCCCTACGAAGGACGCCGCGGGCGGCGGGGCGCGGCGACGTTCGCGTTGTACAAGGCGTCGATCCGGCGCGCGCTGGGAATCCGAAGATCGTGGCGCCAGAAGGTGGCGCCGTTCCTCCTGCTCGGGATCGTCACGATCCCGGCCATCGTCAACGTCGGCATCGGCTACGTCACCCGCAACCGCTCGCTCCTGGATCGCATACAGATCATCACCTACCGCGACTACGTCGGTGTGTCGTCGGCGCTGCTGCTGTTCGTCGCGCTCGTTGCGCCCGACGTCGTCTGTCCCGATCGTCGCCAGCACGTCCTCCCGCTGATGTTCGCCCGCCCGCTCACAGGCGTCGATTACGTCGCGGCGAAGGTAGCTGCGATCGCGTCCATCGTGTTCGCCTTCTCGTTCCTGCCGCAGGTGGTGCTATTCGTCGGCAACATGCTCGTCAGCGACAGCGCGCTCAACTACTTCACCGGGCACCTCGATGTCTTGTGGAAAGTCCCGTTGTCGGTTGCGTTGCTGGCCCTTTACTACGCGGTCGTCGGCGTGGCGGTGTCGTCGCTCACGGACCGACGGATCGTCGCCGGCGCAACCGTCATCGGGCTTTTCCTCATCACGTCGATCGCGGCGGGCGTCCTCGTCGGCAACAACTTCAGGTTCGAGGGCGGGTCACCGGCGGCGGTCATCAACGTGTTGGCGCTGCCGTTGTACTTGCGTGATCTCGTGTTTCTCGGCCACATCGATCCCGCGTCGCCGCTCAACGGCGTCACGAACGGCGGGCTGCTCGCGATCGCGACGTACGTCGCGGTGTTGCTCGCCGGGATGGGTGTCCTGCTCCGCCGGTACCGCTGGGTGGAGCGATGATGCCCGATCCGGCGTTCGCCGAGGAGGCCACCGTCGAGGTTACCGACGTGTCGGTCTGGTTCGGTGCAAAGGTCGCCTTGTCGGAGCTGAGCTGTTCGTTCGGGCCGGGAGTGACCGGCCTGCTCGGCCCGAACGGCGCGGGCAAGACGACACTGATGCGCGCGATCACCGGCTTGCTCGGCGTCAACCAGGGTTCGGTCCGGATCGAGGGCCGCGACCCGCGTCGCGATCGCGGCGTCCACTCCCGGATGTCACTCGTTCCCGAGGACGAGGCGGTATCAGCCGCACTCACCGCGCGGCAGTTCGTTCGCTACATCGCCGACCTGCGCCGGATCACGGACCGAAACGCGCCCGACGACGCCCTCCGCACCGTCGGCATGCTCGACGCGGCCGACCGCCGCGTCGACACCTTCAGCAAGGGAATGCGTCAACGCACCAAAGTGGCGGCCGCGCTCGTGACGAATCCGCAGGTGATGGTGCTTGACGAGCCGCTGAACGGTGCCGATCCCCTGCAGCGGCTACGCCTCATCGAGTTGTTCAAGCAACTCGGCGCGCAGGGAAGAACCGTGATCGTCAGCTCGCACATACTCAACGAGGTCGAGCGACTCGCGGAGCGCGTGATCGTGCTCGTGCACGGACGGCTTGCCGCCGCGGGGGGCCACCACGCGATCCGCGACGCGATGAACGATCGCCCGCGGCATGTGCTCATCCGTTCGGACGACGCCCGGCGGCTCGCGGGCGCACTGATCACGCTCGAATCCGTCGCCGGCGTGACGTTCGACACCGCCCGAGACGGTCTCGTGATCCAAACGGTGCAAGCACGGGAGCTCGCCACCGCCCTGCCACGCCTCGCGCGTGACACGTCGTCTCGACTGATCGAGGTGCGCGCGCTCGACGACTCGCTCGAGAGTCTCTTCCGGGAGCTGGTCCGATGACTGCGCCCGCTCCGGCACCCGTGGCGTCCCGCCGGCCCAGATCACGGTTCCTCGCCATCCTCTTGTACACCCTGCAATCGTGCGTCCCGCCGAAACGATGGTTCGCAGTGCTCCTGCCGTGCGCGGGCGCGGTCTTCTTCGGGCTGCTCGCGCACGCCGTGCACGGCACGCACGGCCACGCCTTCGCCAACGTCGCGGCCGAAGGCATCTTCGGGCTGATGCTGCCCATCGCGGTGCTCATCATCGGCGATGCCGTGCTCGGCGCCGAGGTGCGGGCCGGAACATTCCATTTCACGTGGCTGTCGCCGGCACCGACGTGGCAGATCGTGCTCGGCCGCTGGCTGGGCGGGTCGTTGATCGCGCTCGTCACGATCGTCCCCGCGACCGCGCTCGCGGCCGTCGTCGCCGGCGATCCCGCCGATGCCGACGCCGCGCTCGTCGCGGCCGCGGTCGCGGCCGTGGCGTACGTGGCAATCTTCATCGCGATCGGGTGCATCACGCGCCGAACCGCGGTGTGGTCACTGGCGTTCGTATTCCTCGTCGAACGCCTGCTCGGAGCCGCGCTCACCGGCATCGCCCAGATCTCGCCGACCTGGGAGTCGCGCGCGATCTTCATCAGCTACATCGACAACCCGCCGGCGCGGCTCATCCGCGCCGGAATTCCGCACGGCGCGGGTGCGGTCGTCCGACTGCTGGTCGTGACGGTCGTCGCGCTCGTGATCGCGAACTGGCGCATGCGACACATGCGGCTGTCGGGCGCCTCCGACTGACTCAGCTGGCGGCGCCGATGCCGCCACCGGGCGGGATGATCGCCTTGAGCTCCACATAGTGCTCGAGACCCTCGCGACCGAACTCTCGCCCGACACCCGATGCCTTGTAGCCGCCGAACGGCGCCATGAAGTCCATCGTGTACTGGTTGACCGCGTAGGTGCCGGTCCGGACGCGGCGGGCGATGTCCATCCCCTGGTCGACGTCCGCGGTCCAGACCGAGCCGGCCAATCCGTACTCGCTGTCGTTCGCGATGCGCACCGCGTCGCGCACATCGTCGTAGGGAATGACGGCAAGCACCGGACCGAAGATCTCCTCGCGCGCGATTCGCATGTTGTTCGTCGCGTTCGCGAAGACCGTCGGTTGCACGTACCAGCCGCGCTCGATCCCCGACGGCAATCCGTTGCCCCCGACGACGACACGCGCGCCTTCCTCCTGGCCGAGCGCGATGTACTTCTCGACGCGGTCCTGCTGGCGCTTGGCGACGAGCGGGCCGATCTCCGTCTCCGGCTTGCTCGGATCTCCGACCGCGAGACCGCCGACCATGGTGGCCACGGCGTCGACGACCTCGTCGTAGCGGCTCCGGCTCGCGAGGATGCGCGTCTGCGCGACGCATGCCTGGCCGTTGTTCATCAGCGACGCCATCTTCAAGCCCTCGACCGTCGCCGCCAGATCGGCGTCGTCGAGGATGATCGCGGCCGATTTGCCGCCCAGCTCGAGGCTCACGCGCTTGAGCTGCTCACCGCAGATCGACGCGATACGGCGGCCGGCCGCGGTCGAGCCGGTGAACGCGACCTTGTCGATCCCGGCGTGGCGCACGAGGTGCTCTCCGACCTCGCGACCGGCCGGGAGGATCGAGACGACACCTTTCGGAATGCCGGCCTCGTCGAGGAGGTCTGCCATGAGGTACGCGTCGAGCGGCGTCTCCGGCGCCGGCTTGATCACGATCGTGCAACCCGTCAACAGCGCGGGCCCGAGCTTCGCCATCGTCACGAACTGCGGCACGTTCCACGGCACGATGCCCGCCACGACTCCCACGGGCTCGTGGCGCACGATCACGTCGGTGCCGAGCATCCCGACCCGCGTGTCCTCCCACGGGAACTGCTGCGCGATGCCGATGAAGCTGTTGAGCATCATCCACGAGGCCGGTGCCTGACCGAGATTCGAGAACGTGATCGGCGACCCCATCTCGGTGGTGATGATCTCGGCCATCTCGGGAAGGCGCGTCATGTACGCGTCGGCGAAGCGCTGCACCGCGGCGATTCGCTCCTCGGGCGCGAGGCGCGGCCAGTCGCCGTCGTCGAACGCGGCGCGCGCAACCTCGACCGCCCGCTCGACGTCCGCCGTCGAGGCCTCGGGCACGCGGCCGACGACTTCCTCGGTGTGGGGCGAGATCACCTCGATGACGTCGTTCGACGCCGGGTCGACCCATTCGCCACCGATGTACAGCTTCTCGTGGACGTTCACGAACACACCTCCGGAGATTGGTGCCGACGATGGTAGTCGAGCTGTGACTAGTCGGGTTCCGAGGTCCGGACCGCCAGCTCGGGGCTAGGTGGGGAGCGTAACCGTCGAAGAGATCGGTTGGGTCGTCGCGTCGGCCGACGCGAGTGCTTCGCCTTGCTGC
>DATJAA010000256.1:0-3696 GCA_035516815.1 Acidimicrobiia bacterium
CCGACCCGAAATACCCCGCATCACCGAACGCGAACACGCCACCGTCCGCCCCCACGAGCCAATAACCCCGACCCGACGGCGTCGCCGCAATACCCACAACCGGATCCTTCAACCGCCGCCCCGCGCCCGACCCGAAATACCCCGCATCACCGAACGCGAACACGCCACCGTCCGCCCCCACGAGCCAATAACCCCGACCCGACGGCGTCGACGCAATACCAACGACGGTGCCGTTCGAGCGCTCCAGGAAGCTCGCGTTCGCGCCCTTGGCGCCGAAGTCGTAGACGGTTCCACTGCCGTCGACGACGCGGTACCCGGAGTCCGCGGTCGCGAGCGCGGCATGCGCCGCGCTCGGAGTCACAGCGATTGCACATGCGGCGACCACCGGAACGGTGACCACCGCAACGATCGCGCGCGCGGCAATACTTCTCTTCCACCGGCCCATTTGCAGCACGTTTGCAACAGTCGCGCAGCGCCGCACTTGCGCTCGGGGCGATATGTCCGCGCTGGTTCCCTACGCGTGACATTGTCTCGTTCAATTTCTACGGAACGGCGGACCGAATGTGCAGCAAACGCGCACGTCCTGCGCGCGAAGCTCATACACGCGTTCCGATGTTCGCGCGTACGCGTTGCCGCGATGGTTTCGCGCGGTCACTCGACCGGAAGCAGCTTCGGCAGTTCGGCGACAGAGATGACGTACGCCTGGCGCGGGAACACGCGCTTCGTGAGCAGCGCGTGGACCTCGCCGTCGGGATCCGCGCTGCCGTCCTCGAGAACGTACACGCGGTAATCGCGGTCGGCCGCGTCGCGGACCGTGGAGAGAACGACTCCACTCGTCGAGATCCCGGCGAGGATCAGCGTGTCGATACCCCGGTCGCGGAGCTGCCGGTCGAGGTCGGTCGTCGAGAAGGCGCCGACGCGCGTCTTGCGGACCACGATGTCGCCCGGCGCGGGCGCGAGATCCGGATGGACCGCCGACTCCGAACTGCCGTCCGGCATCCGGCGGGCCGCGGCGATTCCCGAAAAAGACTTGTTGGCACTCGGGATCGCGTCGTAATCGGCCTCGTCGAACGCAACCCGGACATATCCGATCCGGACGCCGCGAGCACGCGCCACGGCGATCGTCTCAGCCATACGCCGGACGAGGGCCGCTCCGTCGGACACCATGTCGACGATCCCCGGCTGGTAGTCCATCACCAGGAGCGCGGCGTGATCCCGGTCGATGGCGGGAGTCGAGTCGGTCATATGCCCTCCGGAGAAGCCGCGAGGTTGCCGGTGACCCGACACCGCGCATCGTGACGGCGCGGACGAGACGCGACACACGATGCCGACCAGACCGGGGTCGAGCGGCGGCAACATCTTTGTCGTGCCGCGTGAGTTGTACCAGAGTTCGATGACGCGCATCTCCCGACCCGATCCGCGTTCACTGCGCCGGAGCACCGTCCACGAACAGCGAGATGATGTTCGGAGCGAAGAGCGCGCGGACGGTGTCGCTTCCGGCCAAGGTGTTGAGGTCCGCGCCGTTGGTCCCGGTCACGTCGAGATTGGTGGCGCGCGTCGAGGCACGCCCGAGGGCGGATGCCGAAACCATTGAGACTCCCTGTCGAGCTATGTGATTTTTCGGTGGCACGAGAGCCCGTCGACGTTGACGGCGCCGGCACAGAGATGCACCTGACGGGCGCCGAGGTTGCGGTCTCTGCCCGACCGCCGCCGGCGGCATGACGGCGACCGCGCGCAGATCAACCTGACGTTGCGGACCTTGGATGTCCCTTACGAGTGAATGTCACCGACGGTTCACGGCCGGACGCGAATTCTCGAGACCACCACGCCGACACACTGCGGCGCCGGCGCGCGTGAGACGATTCTCGAAGGCGCGAAGCTCCTGACGAATGCCGGAATGAACGATTCAAGCGGGCCTCGGCCGCGTCGAAATCCCTGTGCGAGAAATGGGTGAATCGGAAGACCGAGCGTCGGACTCGTCGACCAGTTCCTCGACCCACACGCGGGCAACACGTCATGGACACAGGAGTCGGCTTCCCCCCGGCCCGGCCGGGGCCCCGATGTGAAACGGGCCGCCGACGGGCCTTGAGGTCACTTGCGGCCGGAACGAGCTCCTTGCAAGAATTCCTGGGGGAGGAGCGATGCGGGGCGCATTGGCAAAGCTGGCGGCAACGCTGGGCGTCGTCCTCTCGGCGCTCGCCGCGGGCGCACCGGCCACATCGGCCGCCGCCGTGCCACCCTCCTTGCGTGGACTCACCGCCTCCCCCGCCTCGGCCAGTGTGTCCGACGGGAACGCGGTGTTCACGTTCAAATTCTCCATTCTCGCGTCCGCTCCGGTTACCCGCGGCTGCATCGCACTGCAGGATCCGCAGGCGAACCACTTCCCCGGCTCGTGCTTCACGAGTGCCGACCTCGTGTCGGGTACATCGACCAACGGCGTATTCCAGACAACCGTGACCCTGGATCAGCACTCACACACAGGCAACTGGAACATCACGACCGTCACACTGCAGGACTCCGACGGCGACGGAATGGTCTATGCGAACGCCGACCTCATCGCACTCCACTTCACGGATCATGTGTCCGTGAGCGGAACGTCCGATGTCACCGCACCTTCGTTGGTCGGCTTGACGTTTTCCCCGACGTCCGGTGATCTTGCCGGCGGCCCGCTCACCATCACGGCGACGATGCACGTCACCGACGACTTGTCGGGATTCGCGTCAGGATGTCTGGGATTCGGGTCTCCGGCGGCACCAACCCAGGTGGCCGCGACGATCTGCTTCTCGGAGCCGGCCGACCGCATTTCCGGTACACCGCTCGACGGGGTCTACCGGTCGAGTGTCGTGTTCTCCGCGGGACTCGTAGTGGGGACGTGGCCCGTTCTGACGCTCTCACTCCAGGACGCGGTCTTCAACGACACGAACGTCGACTCGGCCGCGCTGATCTCCGCCGGCGCGCCGCCCGCGATCGACGTGACCGATTCGGACGCCACGGATCCGGGTCCGCCCGTCGCGGTCACCGCCACCGCGGCCATACAGAGCGCCGACGTGAGCTGGACCGCGCCGGCTTCGGACGGTGATTCGGCAATATTGAGCTACACCGTGACGGCGACGCCGGGCGGATCGACCGTAACGGTCCCCGCCTCGCAGACCACGGCGCACGTCGGAGACCTGATCGGCACGGTCTCGTATACGTTCACGGTTCACGCGACGAACATTCTCGGTTCGAGCATCGAGTCGGCTCCGTCGCAACCGATCACGGTACCGGCCTCATTTCCCGATCGACCGACCGGCGTCGCCGCCACGGCAGGAGTGGGCGAAGCCGTCGTTTCGTGGGCGGCGCCCAACGACGAGGGCAGTCCGATCACGGCGTACACGGTGACCGCGAACACGAACGGTCCCTCCGTAACCGTCGCCGGCGACCAAACGAGCACGACATTTCCCGGGTTGATCGGCGGCGGCGACACGTACTCGTTCACAGTCACCGCGACGAACGCGCTCGGATCGGGGCTCCCGTCGGCTGCGTCGAACACGGTCACGATCGCAACGGGGGTCCCCGACGAACCTCTCTCTGTCAGCGCGACCGCCGGCGACGGCGAAGTCTCGCTGATTTGGAGCGCACCGGCCAACGACGGTGGTAGCCCGATTACGGGCTACACGATTGCCAACGGCGCGACAACCACGACGGTTCCCGGCG
>DATJAA010000257.1:0-5228 GCA_035516815.1 Acidimicrobiia bacterium
GTCCTTGGTGGCGAAATAGATCTGGCAAGGGTCCATGAGCGCCAGCACGCGCGTGCGTACGCCGGGATCGTCGATCCAGCGGCGCGCGAGGCCGAAGGTGGCCGCGCCGCTCGTCCCCGCGTCGATCACGGTCGTGACTGCGGCGTCGACGCCCACCTGGTCGGGCGGCAGGCAGAAGTCGCCCAACCCGGGGTACACGTGCACGTGGAGATCGACGAGTCCCGGCGTGACGATCAGGCCGCGCGCGTCGATCCACGTCGCGCCGGCCGGGACCGTGAGGTCGCGGCCGACCGCCGAGATCCGACCGGACTCGACCAGGACGTCGGCAATCTCGTCGCGGTTGCCCGCCGGATCGACGACGCGCCCGCCGCGCAGCAAGAGCGCGGCATTCGACGAGGTATCCATGGCTCACTCTCCTTGGATGCGCGAGCTGATGGCACGGTGGCGGCGCAACATGTCCTCGATGCCCGGCGTCACGATGCTCCCGTTCTCCACGACGACCTTGCCCTGCACCACAGTGTGCCGCGCCGCAACCGGACCGCAACGCAGCCACGCTTCGACCGGGTCTGTCAGCGCGCCCGCGAAGGCAACTCCTTCGAGCGGCCAGCACACCAGGTCGCCGACCGCGCCGGGCGAGAGCTCGCCGAGCTCACCGATCCGGCCGAGGCACCCCGCCGAACCCCGCGTCGCAATCTCCAGGGCGTCGCGCGCACCCATCGCCGTCGGGCCCTTGCGGAGGCGGCCGAGGAGCAAGGCGTTGCGCGCCTCCATCCAGAGCGAGGCGGAGTCGGTGGATGCCGAGCCGTCACAGCCGAGGCCGACCGGCACACCGGCCGCGCGGAACTCCGGCACGGGCGCGATGCCGCCCCCGCCGATCAGCATGTTCGAGCTCGGACAATGGGCGACGCCGGTGCCCCACTTACCGAGCCGCGCGATCTCGTCGGCGTTGGGATAGATGCAGTGCGCGACCCAGGCCCGGTCGCTGCCCCAGCCCACTTCCTCGAATTGTTCGATCGTGCGGCGCCCGAACGTGGCCTCCGCGAATGCGTCCTCGTCGGGATCCTCGGCGAGGTGGGTGTGCAGGCGCACGTCGAGGCGTTCCGCCAGCTCGGCGGTCGCGCGCATCAGCTCGGGCGTCACCGAGAACGGCGAGCACGGCGCGAGTGCAATGCGCACCATCGCGCCCCAGCTCGGATCGTGATGCATCGCGACGAGCCGCTCACTGTCGGCGAGGATCTCGTCGTCGTCCTGGACAACGCTGTCGGGCGGAAGGCCGCCGTCCTTCTGCGACAGGCTCATCGAGCCGCGCGTGGGGTGGAAGCGCACGCCGACCTCGCGCGCGGCGCGAATCTCGGCCGAGATGAGATCGCCCGCGCCCCGCGGATGCACGTACAGGTGATCGGTGGTCGTGGTGCAGCCGCCGAGCGCGAGCTCCGCGGCGCCGATCCACGCCGACACGTACGCGGCTTCCTCGTCGAGGTAGGCCCACCGCGGGTACAGCGTCGTCAGCCATTGAAACAACGTGCCGTTCACCGCGGGCCGGTAGCTGCGCGTGAGGTTCTGGTAGATGTGGTGATGGGTGTTGACGAGCCCCGGCGTGACGAGGCAGCCGCCCGCGTCGAGGACGCGCGCGGGATCGGGGGCCGGGTCGGAGGAGTCACCGACGGCCTGCACGAGCCCGTCGGTGACGGCGACCCAACCACCTTCGAGCTCACGGCGGTCGGCGTCGACGGCCGCGACGAGCACGGCGCCGCGCACCAGGAGATCACAACGGCCGGGTGTCGTCACCTGCGTCACGACCCCGACCGTTCTCGACCGACCGATCCCGGGTCAACTCGCGCGGGCATCGTTCACACTCCTGTGATACGACAGCAACAGCGGATTCCATCCGATTGTCGACGATGCCAGAGGTGCGCGCCACGCTTCCCGTCCATCCGGTCGACCTCGAGCCCTTCCGGCTCGGGGCGCCGGCCGATCGCGCCAAGGTTGCCGCCGCGATCGACACCGCGTGCCGCGACTCCGGGTTCCTGCTCGTGTCCGGCCACGGAGTCCCCACCGCCACGTGCGACGCCGTGCTCGACCTGTTCGCCGCCTTCTTCGACCTGCCGCTCGCCGAAAAGCGTCGCGTCGTCGTCGACGACGAAGAAGCGAACCGCGGTTACAGCGAGCTCGGGAAGGAAGGGCTCGCGTACAGCCGGGGGCACGAGACACCGCCCGACCTGTTCGAGGCCTTCAACGTCGGCCGCGAGGACGCGCTCGGTCCGGAGTACCACCGCGACCGCGCGTTCTACGCCCCGAACGTCTGGCCCGAGCGCCCGATCGGTCTGCGCGAGACCTGGCTCGAGTACGAAAAGGCCCTCCGAGGCGTCGCCGACGCGCTGTTGCGTGCCATGGCGCTCGCGCTGGAGCTTCCGGAGCAATGGTTCGTGACCCGGCTCCAGCGCGCCGTCCTCACGACCCGCGCCATCAACTACGAGCGCGCGCCCGGTGCCGCGGATCCGGAGCCGGGCCAGGTCCGCATGGGCGCGCACACCGACTACGGAGTCCTCACGATCCTGATGGCCGACGACGTGCCCGGGCTCCAGGTGTTCCGCGACGGCCGCTGGCACGAGGTGGCCGTCCCGCGCGGGAATTTCGTCTGCAACCTCGGCGACATGCTGGAGCGCTGGACCAACAACCGCTGGACATCGACGCTGCACCGCGTGCTGCCACCGCCGGCCGGGACCCCCGGGCCGGTCCGGCGCCGGTCGATCGCGCGATTCCTCGATTGCCCGCCCGACCTCGTCGTCGAATGCATCCCGACGTGCACGGGGCCGGGGAACCCGCCGCGGTACGAGCCGGTTTCCGCGGGTGTGTGGCTGCGCGAGAAGATCCTCAGCGGTCGGGGCCGGCGGCAGCCCGACCTGGGTGACGCGGTCGTATGACCGGCGACATGTTCACCCCGGGCGACATCGACGGGGCATGCGCGTCGTTCGCGGCGCGTGGTTTTGCCGTGCTGCGCGGCCTGTACGACGACAACACGCTCGATGCGCTGCAGATCGACCTCGAGGACCTGCAGCGCCGGCTCGTCGCGGGCGAGCTGCCCGAGGCGTGCGGCACGGTCATCCTCGACGACCCGGACGCCGTGATCGACGGTGAGCCCTTCGCCCACTATGTGTGCGAGATCACGCCGCAGTCGGCGCGGGCGCGCGCCGCGGTAATGCATCCCGCGGTCGTCGAGGCCGTGCAACGGTTGCTCGGCCCTCGGGCGTGGCTACTCGAGGACGACCGGTTCGGGGTCGTCTACCAGGATGCGCGGCCCGGAGAAGGTTCGGGCTACTCGCGCATCGGCTGGCACTCGGATGCGCAGTCGGGTCCGAACCTCGACTGGTGGCCTTCGGTCGCGTTCACGATCCACCTCGACTCGACGTCGCCGCAGAACGGGTTTCTTCGGGTCGTGCCGGGATCGCATCTCGGCGGGACCGGCGGTATGCCGCCCGGGTTCGAGAAGGTCGCGGGCGAGGTCGGCATCTACTGCGACCGGGGCGACGTATTGTTGCACCACTCAGATGTGTGGCACAGCGCGGCGCGCGCGACCGACGACGGCGAGGGCGGAATTCGCCGTCACATCCGCGGCGGCTGGTACGGGGGCACCCGTCCCGCGCAAAAGCACGGCCTCGACGACTTCGTGAAGAACGCCCGCCGCTGACTTCGCACGGCTCAGGTCAGATCGGGTTGTCGCTGTAGCGCCGGAGGACCTTCTTCTCGACGCTACTGATCGACGCGTACAAGAGCATCGAGTACGCGGTGACGAGCGCCGCGGTCGACCACAGCATGTTGTAGTTCGACAGCGAAGACGACTGGAGCATCAGGTAACCGAGACCGTGTCCGGTCGCAAGCCACTCGGCAAGTAGCGCGCCGATGAGGGCCAGCGGCGCCGCGATACGCAACGACGCGAAGATCGCGGGCAGCGCGTTCGGGAGCTGCACCTTGCGCATCGTCTTGAGGGGTCCGGCGCCGTAGGCGCGGAACAGGTCGATCGACGCCTGCGGCGTCGCGCGCAGTGCGAGCGTGACGTTGACGAGGGTCGGGAAGAAGGTGACGATGCCGGCGATGACCGTCACGCCCATCAAACCGCGCCCGAAGACCAGCGTGATGAGTGGTGTCATCGCGACGAGCGGCACCGAGCGCAGGACCATCGCGATCGGCATCACCGTCTGCTCGACCGACCGGCGCAGGTTGAAGATGATCGAGCAGGCAAGCGCGGCGATCGTCCCCGCCGCGAGTCCGACGAAGGCGTCCTTCAGCGTCGTGAGTGACGCCGGCCAGAGGTGGCCGCGCGTCGGCAGGCTCTGCGGGGCGGCCGCGGTCGAGCTCGCGGTCAGGAAGCGCCACACGTCGAGCGGCGTCTTCCCGACGAAGTGGTCGATGTGGAAGAGGATCAGGAACAGCTGCCACGTCCCGAGCAGCACGGCGAGCGAGATCGCCCAGGCCAACAGCCGGCGCCCGTAGCGCAGCAACCGGCCCTGGTCGCGCGGCGGTTGCCTGACCTCCGGGATCGCGACGACCGCCTCGAGCACGTCGGTCGCGGTCATGCGCGCGTGCCCTTCGGAGCCCAGGGCGTAAGGAGTCTGCCGACGAGCGCGGTCAGGCCGTACGCGGCCCCGGCCAGCGCAGCCGCGACGATCGCCAGGCCCCAGGTGCGCTCGATCTGCAACGACTGCTGCGAGTTGATCATCGCGACGCCGAGCCCGGTGTCGGCCCCGAAGTAGTCGCCGATGATCGCACCGAGGATCGCGGCCGGCGCCGCGATGCGAAGCGCCGCGAAGAGGCTCGGGAGCGCCGCGCGCAGCCGAACCTTCGTGAGCTTCTTCACCGCGCCGCCGCCGTACGCGTGGACCACGTCGAGGGCCGTCTTGTCCGCGCTGCGCAGCCCGACCAGCATCCCGATGAGGGTCGTGAAGAAGACCGACAGCGCGGCGAGGATCATGTTCGGCGCCTGCCCGTGGAACGTGAGCGAGAGGATCGGCGCGATCGCGATGATCGGCAGGCAGTAGGACGCGACGCCGAGGCGGGTGAGGGGACGCTCGACGAACGGCGCGACGAGGAACGTCAGCGCGAGGAGGATCGCGAGCAGGTTGCCCCACAGCCAGCCGACCGACGCTTCGTAGAGCGTGTCACGAGCGTTGTGCCAGTAGAACATGAAACCGTCGTCGACCATCTGGGCGGCGATGCGCGTCGGCGGCGGG